>NZ_JBEPYQ010000006.1:77873-111526 GCF_041641335.1 Cohnella sp.
CAACTCGATCAAGGTCATGGAGCTGATGGACGAAGCCCGCAGGCAGACGGGGCTCGTCTACCCGGCGGACAAGGAGTAACGCGTGTCGGTCGTCAACAGGCTGTGCTTGCGGATCGATGGCAATCCTGCGCTGGAGTGGACCGTTCGCGGCGACATGATCCACCACGTCGGCGTCGGCGACCTGTGGATTATCGCAGGGCAGAGCAATGCGGCCGGCTACGGCAAAGGCCCGGTCAACGATCCGCCGGAGCTCGGCATCCATCTGCTGCGCAACAGCGGCAGGTGGGACCTCGCCAGCCATCCTTTTAACGAGTCGACCAATACGCTTCATATCGAAAACCGGGAGACGGCGAACCCGGGGCATTCTCCTTTTCTCGCTTTTGCGAAGCTGTTGAAAAGAGAGACGGGTTATCCGATCGGCCTCGTGCAGACGGCGCTCGGCGGGTCGCCGCTGAGGGCGTGGAATCCCGGGGAGGACGGGACGCTCTACCGCAACATGCTGAACATCGTGCGCGCCGCGGGCGGTTCCGCGAGAGGCGTCGTCTGGTATCAAGGGTGCAGCGACTGTTATCCGGGAGATTCCGAGTCTTACGGGGAACGGTTCCGGAAGATGGTCGAGCAATGGCGGACCGACCTGGGCGATTCAGAGCTTCCGTTCGCTACCGTGCAATTGAATCGGTACACGGGAAGCGATACGACGGAGGAGAACGATCGCGCGTGGGGAATCGTACGGGAGCATCAGCGCGTCGCCGCCCGCGACATCCCGGGCGTGACGGTTGTCCCGGCGATCGATAGTCCGCTCTCCGACGAGATCCACAACAGTCCGGCCGGCAATCTGTTGATCGGAGAGCGGATGGCTCGGGCCGTGCTCGCTTCCGTCTATGGCAAGGATGTTCACTTCCGAGCCCCGGAGATCGCCGGCGCTCGCTACGATGAGGCCGGGGAGGATGTCGGAGCGCCCGTCGTCGAGCTGACGTACGACCATGTCGGCGGCTACTTGCTGACAATAGGACCTAATCAGCCTGTGTTCACGGTTGAGGACGAGGCAGGCCGGCCGGAGATCGCAGCCTGGTCGATCTCCGGCCGCAGCGCGATCCGGATAGCGCTGAAGCGTCCGCTTCAAGGCCGGGCGTTCATCCATGCCGGCTTCGAAAGAAATCCGGCCGCCTACTATCCGCTCGACAGCTTGACGTATATGCCACCGCTCTCTTTTTATCGTTTTCCGATCGGGTAATCAACAGGCGGGGCTGGCACGGAGCAGGTCTCCGGCGCCCGTCCCGTCTAATTCGCCCCCGCTTTCGCATGACCGTTCGCCACCTTCGTTCGCAGTCCTCCTCTCTCTCCATCAAACCAATGTAAATAGAATGTAAAATGATCATCCTAATGTTAAATTTTTCAATATCAATAGGATTGCACCCGCCCGCGACGAACTACAAAAGGGATGAAGCGCATCGATCGACAAAGGCGCACGCGCTTCGACATTCGGATAGCGGAGGTCGTTCGGACAGATGATTGAATTCAAGCGGGTAAGCAAGGTGTATCCCGGGGGCACGGTAGGCTTGAGCAAAATCGACCTGACGATCGGAAAGGGCGAGTTCGTCGTCATCGTCGGCCTGTCCGGCGCGGGCAAGTCGACGCTGCTGCGTTCGGTCAACCGCTTGCACGAGATTACGTCGGGAGAAATTTTCATAGACGGACAGTCGATCACCGCGGCGAAAGGGAAGCAGCTCCGAATGATGAGGCGGAGCATCGGCATGATCTTTCAGAGCTTCAACCTCGTCAAGCGGTCGACGGTGCTGCGCAACGCGCTGGCCGGCCGGGTCGGCTACCACTCGACGCTGCGCACGATGCTGGGTTTGTTTCCGAAGGAGGATATGGAGCTGGCATTCGACGCGCTGCGGAGGGTCAACATGCTGGACAAAGCATATCAGCGCGCCGACCAGCTGTCCGGAGGCCAGCAGCAGCGCGTATCGATCGCCAGGGCGCTGGCCCAGCAGCCCAAAATCATTCTCGCGGACGAGCCGGTCGCCTCGCTAGATCCGCTGACGACGCGCCAGGTCATGGACGACTTGCGCCGCATCAACCGGGAAACGGGCATTACGACGGTCGTCAACCTGCATTACGTCGATCTGGCCCGGGAGTACGGGACGCGGATTGTCGGGGTGCGCGCGGGCGAGATCGTGTTCGACGGCGCCGCGGCCCAAGCGACGGACGAAGCGTTCGCGGACATCTACGGCCGCCCGGTGTCGGAAGAGGAACGGTTGGGAGGCAGAGCCGTTGAAGCCGTCTAGACCGCCAAGCCTTCCGCCGAAGCCGCCGACCGGCATGAAGTCGTGGCTGACGGCGGCGCTGCTGCTCGCCATCCTGTGGCTGTGCGCCCGGGAGACGGAGGCCTCCTTAAGCGAGCTCGCGCGCGGCATCCCGGAGATGGGCAAGTTCTTCGCCAAAATGGTTCCGCCGGACTGGGCCTACTTCCGCGTCGTCTTGAAGCCGATGATCGAGACGGTGCAGATGGCGATACTCGGAACGACGTTCGGGGCGCTGCTGGCGCTGCCGGTCTCCTTCCTGGCCGCGAGCAACGTGACTAAGCTCAGACTGCTGCGCGCTCCTGCCAAATTCGCGCTTAACCTGTCTCGAACGATTCCCGATCTGCTGTTCGCCGCCCTGTTCGCGGCCGTCTTCGGCTACGGTCCGCTTGCGGGCACGCTGGCGCTCACCTTTTTCTCATTCGGGATTTTGTCCAAATGGGCGTACGAAGCGATCGAGACGGTCGACGGCGGACCGATGGAAGCGATGACCGCGGTCGGTGCGAACAAGCTTCAGTGGATTCATTACGGCGTCGTCTCCCAGGTCATGGGCCAGTTCGTCGGCTTTGCGCTGTACATGTTCGAGATCAACATTCGCGCCGCGGCCATTCTCGGCTTCGTCGGAGCGGGCGGCATCGGCATCTACTTGAACCGGACGCTCGGAATGTTCCGCTACGACCAGACGCTGCTCATTATTTTGTTCACGCTCGCGATCGTCGTCGCCATCGATGCCGCCAGCTCCAGAATCAGGGGGAAACTCGCATGAATTATCCTCATCCATCGGCAGCGCCCAAGCCGCCCAAGCCGTTCTACGCTCGCCCGCGCACGTGGCTCTGGCTTGCGATTGCGGCGGCGGTCTACGGCTGGGCGTTCAGCGGCATTCCGTTCTCCGGAATCAAAGAAACCGCGTGGCAGATTACGAAGGCGGTCGTCTCGGGCTTGTTCCATCCGGATTGGAACTACGTTTATTTGGCGGAGGGCGAGGACTTGCTTCGCGGGCTGGGCGAGACTCTGGCGATCGCCGTGCTCGGAACGGCCATCTCGGTCGTGCTCACGATCCCGTTCGCTCTGTGGGCAGCGCGCAATCTGGTCAAGCTGCGGCTGCTCTCCGGCGCATCCGCTTTTACGCTTAGCTTGATCCGTACGTTCCCGGACATCATTATGGCGATCATTTTCATTAAGGCCGTCGGTCCCGGAGCGTTCGCGGGCGTGCTGACGGTTGGACTCAATTCGATCGGCATGCTGGGCAAGCTGAACGCGGAGGCGCTGGAGGAGCTGGACATGGGGCCTTCGGAAGCGCTGAAGGCGTGCGGAGCGACCCGGCTGCAGACGATCTGGCACGCGATCGTGCCGCAGGCGATTCCGTTCTATCTGTCGTTCGCGCTGTTCCGGCTGGAGATCAACGTTCGGTCGGCCGCCATTCTGGGTGCAGTAGGGGCAGGCGGTATCGGAACGCCGCTCATCTTCGCTCTGGAGGGCCGGAGCTGGAGCCGCGTCGGCATCATTCTGCTCGGCATCATCGTGCTCGTCACCGCGATCGACTGGATCTCCGGCAAGCTGAGGAAGAGATTGGTGGAAGGCAAGAGCTGATCGGCCGCGGGCGGCAAAAGGCCCGGAAGGTCCGAAGTCCTCTGCGGGCTTCGAGCCGTCCGGGCCATCCGTCTTATTGCAGTGCTTGAGCGTAATCGCGCACGGAATCGAACTTGCTGTCGTCGCTCTTGGCATAGCCTTGGTGCGAGTAGATTTCGAAGATAATTTGCCTGCTCTCCTCGTTCTGGCCGAGGCTGATGAAGGCGTCCTGGATTTTGGCGATCCATTCTTTATTCATATCGGAGCGAACCGAGATCGTGTCGTTCGGAATCGGAATCGTGAAGTGCAGGGCGGCCGTCTTCTCGAAAATGTCCGGGACGTCGCCTTTGACGATGTTGCGCGCGTCCTGGAAGATCGCCGCCGCGTCCGCGTCGCCGTTCAGCACCGCGAGCACGCCTTTGTCGTGGCCTTTTACTTCGATGCTCTTCACGTCCGTGTTCGGGTCGACGCCGGCTCTTTTCAACTCGACGGCAGGGTACACGTATCCGGCCGAGGAGGTGACGCTTTGCCAGGCGATCGTCTTGCCCTTTAGATCGGCCAGCGTCTTGATGTCGGAGCCGGCCTTGACGATGAACATCGACTTGTAGCTGTCAACGAGCTCGGTCGTAGGCGTTCCGTCCGCATCGTTGACGCCGAAGCGCTGCGCCTGCAAAATAACTTCGGCCGCGCCCATCCCTTTCGCTTGCACGTAAGTGTTCGGAGGCAGGAAGCCGACGTCGACCTTCTTGGACTGCATCGCCTCGATGATCGTGTTGTAGTCGGTCGACACGCTGACTTTTACCGGAATGCCGAGGGCGTCTCCCAGCAGCTTCTCCAGCGGCTTCGCTTTGGCTTCCAGCGTCTCCGCGTTCTGCGACGGCACGAATTGCACCGTCAGCTCGCTCGGAACGTATCCCGTATCTTCCGGACTCGGACTCGGGCTCGGGCTGGGAGAAGCTTGTTCGCTTGCAGGAGCCGAGCTTTCGGAACTGGCGGACGGCGAGGCGCCGGACTCCGCGTTGTTGTTGCTTCCGCACCCGGCGATGACGAGCAGAATGAGGGAAGCGGCAATCAGAAAACGAACTTTCGACAATCGGTTAAGCATGATTTCTTTGTCCTCCTCTATCTATTTTGGAAATAATGGGGAATACAAGCCTTAATCTATCACCCAATTATTCGTTTAATTGCCTCACTTGGTTAAAATTTTATTTGCGATTGTAAATTTTCGATTAACGGACAGGAGAGAACCGCGATGACTACTCCCGCAACAGATACGTTAACCTTGCTCTATACAAGCGACGTCCACGGCCATATGCTGCCGCTCCGCTACGCCGACAACTCGCCCGCGGAATACGGGCTGCTGAAGCTGGCTTCCATCGTCAAGCAGGTGCGCAAGGAACGGCGCAACGCGCTCTTCCTCGACAACGGCGATCTGCTGCAAGGCACGCCGTTCGCCTACTATCATGCCTGCCTGGATCGCGAGACGCCGCACCCGATCGTGGCGGTCATGAACGCGCTGGAGCTGGATGCGTTCATCCCGGGCAACCACGAGTTCAATTACGGGTTGCCGTACGTCGAACGGGCCAGAGCCGAATCCGCCTACCCATGGCTGTCGGCCAACCTGCTGCGGGAAGGAACGGAAGAGCCTTATTTCGGGTGCCCCTACCGTCTGTTCGAGCTGGAGAGCGGGGCGAGAATCGCGCTGCTCGGGCTGACGACGCCGTACATTCCCAACTGGGAGCAGCCGGCCAATATCGCCGGAATCGCGTTCGAATCGGCGGTCGAGGCGGCGAAGCGATGGGTGTCTCGGCTGAAGGAACGGGAGCGGGCGGACATCGTGATCGTCTCGTACCACGGGGGCTTCGAACGGGAGCTGGACACGGGAGAAGAGGCCGAGGAGCAGACGGGAGAAAACGAGGGATGGCGGATGTGCCGGGAAGTCGAAGGCATCGACTTGCTGCTGACCGGTCACCAGCACAGACGAATCGCAGGGGCCGTCGTCGGAGGGACTTACGTCGTGCAGCCGGGCTATCAGGGCAGCTGCCTGGCGCAGCTGGAGCTGGGGCTGGAACGGGACGATACGGGACGCTGGAAGCTGGCCGCGATCGAATCGAGGCTGCGGGAAGCGAGCGAAGCGGAGGCGGATCGAGAGCTGGAGGAGCGGTTGAGCGATAGCGAAGCGCGGGTACAGAGCTGGCTGGACCGGCCGCTGTGCGAGGTGCAAGGAGATATGCGGATCGCCGATCCGATGGCGGCCCGGCTGCGGGAGCATCCGTTGATCGAGCTGGTCAACCGCATTCAGATGGAGGCGGCCGGAGCGGAGATTTCCTGCACGTCGCTGTTCGACGATCTGTCGCCGGGCTTCGGGCCGCGAGTGTCGATGAGAGAGGTGACGGCGAACTATCCGTTTCCGAACACGCTGAAGGTGCTTCGCCTGAGCGAAAGGGATATCCGCGAAGCGTTGGAGAAAACGGCTTCCTACTTCACGCTGGACGAGCAAGGCGGGATCGCGGTTTCCCCGTCGTTCCTTCATCCGAAGCCGCAGCCTTACAATTACGATATGTGGGAGGGCATCGAATACGAGATCGACGTCTCCCGTCCGGTCGGCAGCCGCATTCGGGCGCTTGCCCGCAATGGGCGTCCGCTGGACCCGGAAGGGGAGTACGACGTCGTGATGAACCACTACCGCGCTTCGGGGGGCGGCGACTACCGGATGTTCCGGGGGAAACCGGTCGTGCGCGAGGTGACGGTTGACATGACCGAGACGATTGCCGAATACTTAACGAAGGCGGGTGTCGTTCTCTCCCGCGCGAACGGCAACTGGAAGGTTTACAACTGAGAAAGGCGGTGCCGCCGATGGCGGATACCCATGTCTACACGAAAAGAGAGGAAATCGCGAACGCGATCACGCACGGCATCGGAACGCTGCTCAGCATCGCCGGGCTCGTGCTGCTGATCGTATTCGCGAGTCTGGAAGGGACGGCCTGGCACGTTGTCAGCTTTACGATCTACGGCGTAACGATGCTGCTGCTGTATACGGCCTCGACGCTCGTTCACGCCTTTCCTCCGGGCAAAGTCAAGGACCTGTTCGAGACGTTCGACCATTCGTGCATTTATCTGTTCATCGCGGGGACGTACACGCCGTTATTGCTCGTTACGCTGCGCAGTCCGCTCGGCTGGTCCCTGTTCGGAGTCGTATGGGGACTGGCGATCGCCGGCGTCGTGTTCAAAGCTTTTTTTACGAAAAAATTTCTGGTGCTGTCCACGCTGTTCTACGTCCTGATGGGATGGCTGATCGTCTTCGCCTGGAAGCCGCTGAACGCGCTGCTCGTCCCCGAAGGGCTCAAGCTTCTGGTCATCGGCGGGCTGCTCTATACGGTCGGTTCGGTTTTCTACGTGTGGCGCGGCTTCCCCTATCATCATGCCGTATGGCATCTGTTCGTCGTGGCCGGCTCCGTGTTCCATTTCTTCGCGATTCTGCTCTACGTATTGTGAACGGGTTAGTGCTCTTGCAGCAGGCCAAGCCTCTGCGCCGCGATAACGGCCTGCGTCCGCGAGGACACGCCGAGCTTGCCGTAGATGCGGGAGGAATACACTTTGACGGAGCCTTCCGACAAGGACATCTTCTCCGCAATCCGTTTGTTGGACTCGCCTTGGCGAATCAGGTCCAGCAGACGGATTTCCGTACGCGTCAGCGGCTCGACGAGACCGGGCTGCGCCGCGGCCGCGACCTCTTCCCGCGCCTCCTTGTCCGGAAACCGGGATAGAAGCCCATTTACATACTCTTCCAATGCCGTCTCCTCGGCGCTGCGGTCCTCGTGGCCAAGGAACGCCAAATATTTCCGCAGCAGCTTCTCCGTCCGCTCGCCCCCTTCCAGGAAGGTTCTGCAATACCCGTTGACTTCCCCGATCGCCAGAGCCTCCTCCAACGCTTTCATCGACCGCGCGCGCTGTCCCATCCGGTCGAGCAGGTCCGCTTGCAGCAGGCCGATTTCCGCGAGCCCCGTCAGGCTCCCTTCGCGCGCCGCTTGAGGTTTCATCAGCTCCAGCAGACGAAGCGCCTCGCGCTCCTTGCGCTGCGCCGACAGCAGATGGCACAGCGTCAAATAATCGTATTCGCGATGATACGCGGGCCTGTCCTTGGGCCCGATCCGAAGCTGGGACACTTCTTTCTTCGCCAGGCTCGTCGAGCCTTCCCGCAGGAAGAGGCGCGCTCTGGCCGAAGCCAGATAGCCCGTCCAGATTTCGTCGGCCCGATCGGCGACGAAAGCCGTCGCTTCATCCAGCGTCTCGTGGGCGAGATCGCGCTGGCCGGCCGACCAATACAGATTCGCTTGGGTAATCCGGCAAGGCACGAACAGGCCCGGAACGAAGTTATGGCGCGAAGTTCGTTCGATTCGGCGCAGCAGATCCGCGCTTTCCTCGAAGCGGTTCCACTCGTAGAACCCCTCCGCCAATGCCTGCAGCACGTACAGGCTGATCAGGGAGTCGCCCCACCCGTGTCGCTCGAGCGTGCCGGCAAACAGGCGTCCGATCCGCTCCGTCTGCTCGGAGAGCATACCCTTCAATCCGAAAGCGGTCCGCCGGGCGAACGGCTCCGTCAAGTTGTAATTGAAGTTAAAGAACAAAGGATCGCGCGGCAGGATCTCGTCAAGAATGCCTTCGGAGAAAGCGAACCATTGCTCGAATTCCCCGAACGTGAACAGCAGGTTCGATTTGACGAACAGCAAGCCGCTTTGCAGCTGTTGACGGGCTTCCCCGGCATCCATCGAACGGGCTTGCGCCTCCAGCGTCTCCAAGCTCCGGACGGCGGATTCGCGCTGGCCGGTCACGACGTACAGGAAGGCTCGCAGCAGCGCCATTTCCGCAGACAGCTCCGTCTCCGGCGGAAATCCGTCGAACCATCTGAGCAAGGTCGGGAATTCGCCGCGCTTAAGCACGCTGGGCGCGTGGCGGGTCAGATAGCTTTCGGCTAGCCCGTAATCTTCCGCCGCCAGGGCGCAGTCGATCGCTTCGTCGAGCAAGCCCCGGGAAGCGAAGCTTTTGCCGGCGGCAAGGTTGGCGCTTCTCCATAGCGCGGGATCGGACTCCCTGACGCGATTGCGCAGAAAGTCCGCGAACAGGTGGTGGTAACGAAACCAGACGTCGTAGTCGTCCAGCGAGACGAGGAACAGATTCCGCGCCTTAAGTCGTTCCAGCATGCTTTTGCCGTCCGAGAGCCCGGTGACGGCGTCGCACGACTTGGCGTCCAGCCTCCGCAGCGCCGACGTGGCATACAGGAAATGCCGAAGATCCGCCGGCAGCCCGGAGACGACTTCGTGGAACAAGTAGTCCGCCACATGGCGGTGGTGCCCTTTGAACCGTTCGATGAACGTTTCCCTGTCCGAAGCCTCCCGCAGGGAGATGGAGGCGAGCTGCAGCCCCGTGATCCAGCCTTCCGTCCGCTCGTGCAGCTTGCGGACATGGCGCGGTTCCAGGTCGGACGAGGCTTCGAGGCAGAAGTTGGCCGATTCTTCCGCCGTGAACAGCAGTTGGGAGGCGTCGATCAGAGCGAGCTCATCCCGCGCGATCCAGCGGGCTACCGAGAAGGGCGGTTCCGCGCGGCTGGAGAGCACGAGATGGAGCCCGAAGGGCTTGTGTTCGATGAAATAGGCGACGCTCTCGTGAACCCGCGGCTCCGTAATCGCGTGATAATCGTCGAGAACGAGAACGATCGGCCGGCTTAAAAAGCGAAGCTGGTTGATGAACGCGTCGAGAAAGGTGCTCGTCGATACGCTGAGAAACGTACGGACGAGCTGTTCGTATTCCTGGCGGCCGGAAGGGGCGACATGGGGGGAGAGCGCCTCCGCCGCATACCTCCAGAAGCGGACGGGATCGCTGTCCGTCTCTTCGAGCGATACCCAGGAGGCGTCGCGGCCGGTCGAGCTTAGCCACTGGCCGAGCAGCGTCGTTTTGCCGAACCCGGCGGGTGCGCTGACCAAGGTCAGCCTGCCGTGAATGCCTTGTTCCAGGCGTTCTATGAGTCTGCTTCGTTCGACCAGGCTTTTCCTGGCGACCGGAAGATGGGTTTTCGAATAGAGCAGCACCGATTCCGTCGATCGTGTCATGATATCCCCGCGCTTCCTGACAGGTCACTATAGGTTGCTAACCTAGTATCGTTTTTTCTATTATAACCTCTCTACCATCGATAGATCGACTATAACTGCTTGGCTTCGGCCTCCGGTCCCATTCTAAGCATTCATTAAGGTTCTCGCTATACAATGGTTGGCGAGACGACAGGCAGCGATGCCTGCGACCGGAGGGGCGAACGGATGAGAATTCTCGTGGTGGAGGACGACCGTCCGCTGCGCGACGCTGTGGCGACGGTGCTTAAAGAAGAGTCGTACCAGGTCGACGAGGCGGATAACGGGCCTGACGGCTTGTATTTGGCGCAGCAGCGCGTCCATGATCTGATCGTGCTTGATATTATGATTCCCGGCATGAACGGGCTGGAGGTGCTTTCCGAATTGAGAGCGCAGGGAATTGCGATTCCGGTGCTGCTGCTGACGGCGCGGGACGGCGTGGCGGACCGCGTCTGCGGGCTGGATTCCGGCGCCGACGATTATTTGGTTAAGCCTTTTGCGACGCTTGAACTGCTTGCCCGCATTCGGGTGCTGCTGCGCCAGCTGTCTCTGGGCGCTCCGGACGGAGAGCTGCATTACGGGCAGCTGTCGCTGAAATGTCAGGCCAAGGACGCTTATACCCAAGGACAAGCGTTGAAGCTTACGTTGAAGGAGTACGAATTAATGGAATATTTCATGCTTAACCGGGAGCAGATTTTGACGAAGGAGCAGCTTCTCGACCGGGTGTGGGGCATCGACTCGGAAGCGGGGCTGGGCGTCGTCGACGTCTATGTGCACTACTTGCGGAAGAAGCTTGCGCCGTTCGGATTCGATCGCTATATCCAAAATGTGCGCGGAGTCGGCTATCTGTTGAAGGAGAAGAGATGATGATCAATCGTACCCGCACGCAGCTTACCATTCGGAACGCCGCCGTGCTGTCCGTCATTTTGATCGGTTTGAATTTGACCGTGTATATCGTGATGAAGCAAATGCTGTTCGCCCAAGTCGATCGGGCGATCGGCAACGTCAACGCCACGACGGCGGTGGCGGCCGTATCGCCTCAGATCTCCGCTACGCAGGGAGTGCCGCTGGAGAGAGCTGTGACGTTCAGGATCGGTCAGATGGACAGGCCTGTCATCCAACTGCTGTGGACGGACGAGAACGAGCCGCTGCCGCTGCCGAGCAGAACCGGATTTACCGAAGAGCAGTTGGAACGGTTTAAGCCGACGAAGTTTGAAGAGCCCTACACGGTGAAGGCGGGAGATCAGTATTTTCGGGTGCTGAACATCGGCGATATCGGCCTGTCGATCGCCAGCGGCATCGACGGAACGACCTACACGATCAAGACGCAGCAATATCTCAGCAACGTATCCGCCGAGATCGGGATGCTGGAGAGGCTGCGTCTTATTCTGCTGCTGGGAGGCGCCGCCGGGCTGATGGTGGCGATCGGGGCGGGGTTCTATCTGGCCAATCGCGCGCTGATTCCGATTCGCCTGTCGCTGGAGAGGCAGCAGCAGTTCGTCTCGGACGCCTCTCACGAGCTAAGAACGCCGCTGTCCGTCATTCAGGCGCATGCGGAGCTGCTGCTGCGCCATCCCGACCATACGATCGAGCAGGACAGCAAGCATGTGTCCACCGTGCTGCAGGAGTCGCGGCGGATGAGCAAGCTGGTCGGAGGCTTGCTGACGTTGGCCCGTTCGGATTCCGATCAGCTGGAGCTGGAGCGCAAGCCGGTTCAACTGGACAGGATCGTCCAGGAGAGCGTGAATAAGATGACGATGCTCGCGGAGATCAAGGATATTATTTTGAATTCCGAGATCGATGCCTCGATTCCGATGATCGCGGACGAGGAGCGTCTGCATCAGCTGCTCGCGACGCTGCTGGACAACGCGATCAAGTATACGCCGGAAGGAGGCGTCGTGCGCGTCGTCTGTCGCAGGATGACGCATACCGCTCGCCTCGAGATCGAAGATACGGGCATCGGCATCTCGCCGGAGGATTTGCCCCATGTTTTCGATCGCTTCTACCGCGGCGACAAAGCCCGGGCAAGGCGGGAGGGCGGCACGGGTCTGGGGCTGGCGATCGCGAGCTGGATCGTGGAGCGGCACGGGGGCAAAATCAAAGTCGACAGCAAGCTGTCCGTCGGCACTCTCGTGAGCGTGACTCTGCCTTTGTAGCAGCCAAATTTAAGCTTCCTTCCACCGGCTCTAACCGATTTTTAAGAAAACGAAAGCATACTGGCTTAGGAAGTAGATCAATCGACGAAGGGTGAGAGAAATGAAGAGACGCTGGAAGGGAAGGACCGGGATTGCAATCGGGGCGCTGACGTTGATGGTGACGTTATCGGCGTGTACATCGTCGGGCGGCAAAGGAGCGGTTGGCAAGCTGGACAAGGAGGACAAAGGGACGCTGAAGGTGGCGTATTTCAACGAAGAGGCGTTTTTCATGCAATACGGCAACGCTTTTCAGGCGATGTTCCCGAATATCGAGCTCGAGGTCGTCTCGACGGAGTCCGTATTTGACGCGGAAGATCCGGTCGCGGAGATGGAGAAGATTCTCGCGGAGCAGCAGCCCGACGCGATGTATTTGACGGAGGAGCAATACGCGTCGCTGGCGGGAAAAGGAGCGCTATACGATCTCGACGCCGTCGTGAAACAGGACGAATTCGATCTGGACGGCTTTCTTCCCTCCGTCGTCGAGCTGCTGAAAGCGCGCGGAGGCGGCAAGCTCTACGGGCTGAGCCCAAGCTTTGTCAGCCAGGCGCTCTACTACAACAAAACGCTGTTCGATCAGAACGGAATTCCGTATCCGACGGACGGAATGAGCTGGGACGAATTGATACAGTTGGCCTCGCGTTTCCCCGCGAAGAAGGAAGGAGACGACGCGTTGGCCGGGTTGGCGCCTTCGATGTCGGTCGCGGACTCGTTCGGCTTGATCCGCTCGATGGGCGAGGCCAAAGGTCTCCTCTATGCGGACTCCGAAACCGGGACGGTATCGATCGCTTCTCCGGAGTGGAAGGAGATTTTCCAATCGGTGATCGACGGGTATAAATCCGGCAGCATCGCGATGCCTTCCGACGGCCCCGGCAGCGGCGGAATAGTCGCGATGAGAAGCGCCGGCGGCAGCAAGACGACGGTCAGCTTCGGCGGCGATTCGGTCAGCTTTATGTCCGGAAAAGCGGCGATGACGATCGACGGACCGATGATGATGAGCATGTTGGACGCGGTGTCTTCAGGAGCTATCCGAATGGGGCAGCCGGCGACGGGCGAGGATTCCGGCGGAATGAAGCCTTTAAATACGCCGCAGGAGATCGACTGGGACGTTGTAACGATTCCGGTTGATCCTTCCCAGCCGGATATCGCCGGAGGCATGGGGCTGGACAGCGTCTTCTCCATTAACGCGTCTTCGGAGAACACTGCCGCGGCGTGGGAGTTCCTGAAATACGTCAACGGGGAGCAGCTAGCTAAAACAGGGTCGAAATCGTCTCCCACGCTCTCGGCCAGAACGGCGTACAAGAAAGAAGGAAACGGGAAAAACGTGGATGCCTTCTATGCGCTGAAAGCCGATACCCGTTCCATGCTTCATACGCTGCCGAACGGTTTCGCGGAGTCGTTCTCGAAGCTTGCGGCGGAGCAGATCAAGAAGGTCGTCGAAGGAACCTCATCGCTCGAAGACGCGCTGCAGACGCTGCAGACGAAAGGACAGGACCAACTGACGAAAGCGCAAGCCGATGCGGAGTGACGGGGGCGGCGCCGCGGGGACGGCGGAAGCCTCGAAGCCGGAGCCGATCGCGGCGCCTTGCCTTGAAGCGCGGGACGTTCGCAAATCGTTTCTTGCGGGCGGCCGGCAAGTCGAGGTGCTGAAGGGCATCGAGATGTCGGTGGAGGCCGGAAGGTTAACGATGCTGCGGGGGCGTTCAGGCTCCGGAAAAACGACGTTGTTGAACCTGCTCGGCGGTCTCGACCGGCCGACCGAAGGCGAAGTCGTGTTCCGGGAGCGTTCCTTGTCCCGCTGGAGCGACAGGCAGCTGACCGTCGTTCGTCGCAAGGAGATCGGATTTATCTTTCAATCGTTCGCGCTATTGCCGCTGTTGACGGTAAGGGAGAATGTGGAGCTGAGCATGCGAATGGCGAAGCTTCCGCGTTCGGAATGGTCGGGAAGGGCGGCGGAGTGCCTGGAGCTTGTCGGGCTAGCGAAGCGGTCGAGCCATCGTCCGTCCGAGCTGTCCGGAGGCGAGCAGCAGCGCGCGGCGATCGCCAAGGCGATCGCGCATAAACCGCGCGTCCTGTTGGCGGACGAGCCGACCGCGGAGCTTGATTCGGTGATGGCCGCCCGCATCATCGCTCTCTTCCGCGACATTGCGGATCGGGAAGGCATGGCGATCTGCATGACGACGCACGATTCTACACTATGGGGGGCGGCGGATGTTGTCTATCAAATGGTCGACGGCCGGATCGTTCCGGACTAGAGCAGGGCGTACGGCCGTCAAAGCGTTTGCCTGGTCGGCAATGATCGCGATGTTAGCCGGTTGTTCCTTGCTGCCCCAGGAGGAGGAGCCGGAGAAGCTGCCCGAGATCCGCACGCCGAAAATCTCGCAAAAGCCGGAATATCCCGTCAAGCGAGGGGTTCTGGAGCAGACGGCAAGCGGAAGCGGCAAGCTGATGTCCGACCGGGAAGAGAATCTTGTGTTCACGGTCGACAACCGCCGGATCATCGACGTTCGGGTAAAAGCGGGAGATCGGGTCAAGAAGGGCCAAGTGTTGGCCGAACTGGATTCGGGGGAGCTGGAGAGCCAGATCGTTCGCAAAGAGATCGACATAGAGAAGGCGGAGCTGGACATGAAAGCCGCGCTTCGGGAATCGACGGACGACCAGGATATCTTGCTGCGCAAGAGACAGCTCGAATACGAGCTGATGAAGCACGAGCTGGCCAAGTTGAGGGAGCAGATGGCCGAATCGCGGCTGCTCGCCCCTTACGACGGCACGATCGTCAGCTTTACGGCGGAGAAGGGGGACTTTGCCAAAGCGTACGAGAAAATCGGGCGCATCGCCGATCTGAGCTCTCTCGTCGTAGCTGTGCGTTTTAATAGCGGCGATCTTAAAAATATCGCTCCGGGCATGAAGGCAACGGTGTCGCTGAACGCAGCCGGAGATGTGCAAGGAACGGTGCGAAGGCTGCCGGTAAGCACGGATCCCAAGGATGAAGATACGTTGGATGCGTACGCGTTGATCGATGTCGGCAAGCTCCCGGCGACAGCGCTGCACGGCAATCCGTTGACCGCCGCCGTGACCGTCGAGAGAAGAGAGAATGCGTTGTACATTCCCCCGGCGGCGCTGCGGAAACAGAATAGCCGCAATTACGTGCTCGCAGCTAATCCTGACGGAAGCAAAGGCGAGGTGGACGTGGAGATCGGCATGCAGACCTCGACGGCCGTCGAAATCATTAAAGGGCTGGAGGAAGGCCAGAAGGTCGTGGGAAAATAATGCGGATTCTCGTCTACCTGTTTCTGAAAATGTGGCAGAACCGCTGGTTTACGATCAGCACTCTGCTTGGGCTCACTGTAGCTGCGGCGTTCGCGATGAGCATTCCGATGTATGCCGACGGCACGTTGAAGCGGGTGGTCGCCAAGTCGCTTGCGGAGAAGACGAAAGGGCTGCCGGCCGGCTCCTTGTATATGAAGTTTCAGTCCGGCGCCGCCAAGATGACCGATCTGGAAGGTCTCGCCGAAGCGGATCGTTGGATTCGAGAGGAGCTGCCCGGGCGCATCGGATTTCCGACGGAGGCTTTCTCGAGCCGAACCGCCCTGCCTCCTTCCACCGTGCGGAAGGTTCAGACGGCCTCAGGCGAAGGTTCAGCGCAGCTTGCCCGAATGGAGCTGGCGGAGCAGAGCGGAGTCGAGGAGAAGATCGAGCTTAAGGAAGGACGCATGCCGCGGGACGGCATGAAGGACGGAGTCGTTGAAGCGCTCGTCCTTCACGAGACGTTAAGCCGCTATGGCTGGAAGGTCGGCGATACGCTGGCCTACGATGCCAAAGACGCCGACGGGAAGACGAGGCGGCTTAGCGTCCAGCTTGTCGGGGCGTATCATTTGAAGGATGAGACGGACTTGAGTTGGGCCATCGACGGCAAAGAAAAGCTGGCCGATACGCTGCTCGTAACCCGAGGGACGATGGAGGGAGCGCTGCTTGGAGACCAGCGGCTCGCCCTCGATGCGGCCGGCTGGTTCTACGCCTTCGATCTCAGCGAGATTCGCATCGGTGATCTGTCCTCGTTAATCGGGCAATTAAGCCGATTGGAGATCGAGCTGCACCGGATGCTCGAGAATACGAAAGTGAACCTGTCGTTTATCGACATGCTTCATGAGTTCAACCGGCAGAGCGTCTTGCTGCAGGCGATGCTGTTCGCGTTGGCGGCTCCGGTGCTGGCGATGGTGCTCTATTACGTCACGCTGAACGCGAAGCAAGCGTTGGACCGGCAGAAGGGAGACATTTCGGTGCTTCAAAGCCGGGGAGCCAGTCCGCGCCAGATTATCGCGCTCTATGCGATCGAGGCGGCGATTCTCGGTTGTGTCGCGCTCCTTGCCGGTCTCGCCCTCGCCTGGTTCATGGCCAAGACGATCGGTTCCTCCAGCGGATTTCTCTCGTTCGTAGGCCGCAAGTCGATTCCGGTCGGCTGGAACGACGCCGCATGGCTGTTCGGCGGCGCGGCGACTTTGCTCGCGGTCGTCGCCACGGCGCTGCCGATTCGCGCGCACGCCGGCACTTCCGTCGTCGAGCACGCCCGGAGCCGGGCGAACTCGAACCGACCGCCGCTCTGGCAGCGATGGTATGCGGATCTTGCGCTTCTGGCGGCGTGCGCGGCCGGGTGGTACTTGCTGAACGCCGGCCGTGTCCCTCTTGCCGGCGGCGTGGACAACGAAGCGGGCATTCAGCCGGTCCTCTTCGTTCTGCCGGCGTTGTTCCTGTTCGCGGCGGGGCTGCTGTGCCTGAGGCTGTTTCCGCTGATGCTGCGCGCCTGGAACGCCGTAATGAATAACCGGGTGCCGGTCACGATGTACTTGACGCTGACGCAGCTGTCGCGATCGGCGGCAGCCTTTTACCCGCTGATGATCCTGATGATCCTGACAATCGGCCTCGGCGTATACAACGCATCGGCGGCAAGGACGATGGACGTTAACGCGAACGATCGGGCGTTATACCAATACGGAAGCGACGTCGTATTGAAGACGGCGTGGGAAGGCGTTCAAGACGAGAACGACGCGAACAAAATCTATTACAACGAGCCCTCGTTCCAGGCTTATCGAAATCTGGAGGGCGTGGAGGCGGCCGCTCGGGTTCTGTCGGCGACTGGCAAAGCCTCTGTCGGCGGCAAGGCGGCCGGCAACGTCCGGCTCTTCGGCATCGACAACGCGGATTTTGCCGGCACGGCTTGGTTCCGGGACGATCTGTTTCCGATTCATCCTTATGTCTATCTCGATGCGCTCGGTCAGACGGAGCAAGCGGCGCTCGTCTCGGCGGCTTTCGCCGAGCGATACGGTTTGCAGCCGGGCGATCCGATCCGCGTCGGCATCGGTTACGGCAACGAGCCGTTGGATCTGGTCGTTGTCGCGATCGTGCCGTATTGGCCGAGTCTGTATCCCGACGAATCGCCCTTCGTAGTGGCCAATCTGGACTATGTCTACCAACAGACCGAGAAAATGCCTTACGACGTCTGGCTGAACATGGAGGACGGGGCAAAGCTCGCTCCGGCGCTCGAGACGCTGGCCGAGCGGGGCATTGCGGTCGTGCAAGCCGACGACGTGCGCGGGGAACTGATCGATCGGCGCAACCATCCCGCGCAAGGCGGCGTATTCGGCATTCTAAGCCTTGGTTTTCTAATCTCATTATTGGTCTCGTTGCTGGGCTATCTGATCTTTTGGTTTTTCGCTCTGTCCAGGCGGGCGGTACAGCTTGGCATCTTGCGGGCAATGGGACTGTCGCGCGTTCAACTGACCGGCATGCTGCTGCTTGAGCAGTTGTTCACGACGGGCTTGTCCGTTGCCGCAGGACTCGGGCTCGGCACGCTTGCGAGCCGGCTGTTCTTGCCCTTCCTCCAAGGCGGCGGCGAGACCGGGCGGCAAGTGCCGCCGTTTCGGATCGTCTTCGATTCGGACGATACGATGAAGCTGTACGCGGCTACCGGAATCATGCTGGCGGCAGGCGCCTGCTTGCTCGTTCTGCAGCT
This sequence comes from Cohnella sp., assembly GCF_041641335.1. Lineage (NCBI taxonomy): Bacteria > Bacillati > Bacillota > Bacilli > Caryophanales > Paenibacillaceae > Cohnella > Cohnella sp. The sequence goes on from NZ_JBEPYQ010000006.1 coordinate 96,073, forward strand.
GCGGAGATTGCGAATTGCGCAAGCCGTCAAGCTGGGCGAGGAGAGGTGAGGCGAGGATGCCGCGAAAAAGGAGGCAGAGCGATGATCCATTGCGAAGGTTTGGTCAAAATTTATAAAACCGACGACGTCGAAGTCGTCGCGCTTCAAGGCTTGAATCTCACCGTCGAGGACGGCGAGATGATGGCGATTATCGGCAACAGCGGGAGCGGCAAGTCCACCTTGCTGAATATACTGGGGGGCTTGGACCGTCCTTCGGCCGGTCAAGCAATCGTAGGACCGTGGAATCTGCTGAAAATGACGCCGGAGCAGTTGATCGAATACAAGCGCGGGACCGTCGGATTTATTTGGCAAAACAACGGGAGAAACCTGGTTCCCTATCTCTCCGCTTTACGCAACGTCGAGCTGCCGATGCTGATCCGGGGCAAAGCCGATCGCGCCTACGCCAAGCAATTGCTGGCCGCGGTCGGACTCGAGCACCGGATGGGCAGCCGTCTTGCGCAACTGAGCGGAGGGGAGCAGCAGCGGGTCGCGATCGCAATCGCGTTGGCCAACCGGCCGTCGCTCGTGCTGGCCGACGAGCCTACGGGGTCGGTAGACAGCGCGACCGGCGAAAGGGTGCTCGGGATTTTCCGGAACCTTAACCGGGAATTCGGGGTCACGATCGTCATCGTCACCCACGATCTGTCCGTCGCGGATAAGGTAGACCGCGTCGTGGCCATTCGGGACGGCATGACGAGCACGGAGTGGGTGAAGCGGGAGGGAGAAACTGCGAAGGAGGCCGGAACGAACGAGGTCTCGGGAGAGCCTCGCGCGTTCGGGGAACGCCACGAGGAATTCGTCGTGGTCGACCGGGTCGGACGGCTGCAAATTCCGAAGAGCTATCTAGATGCAATGGGCGTCGAAGGGAAAGCGGTGCTGGAATTCGACGGAAGGAGGGTGATCCTCGGTCCTCCTGGCTCGGCAGCCGATGTCGACGGGCAGATCGGAGGAGGACGGAAGAGTGGAACGGAAACGAGCTGAAGTGGCCGATTTGTATTCGCAGCATGCTCCGTATCTGAATAAATTCATGCTGCGACTGACCGGTAACCGGGAGGAAGCGGCCGATCTGGTGCAGGAGGTGTTCGTGAAATTGTGTTTGCAGGAACGGCTGCCCGAACACGCGAAGGAATGGATGGCCTTAACCGGATACCGGCTGTTCGTGGACCAATGGCGACGCCGTAAGCGTACCGTCGGGCTGCGATTCGAGGCAGCGTCGCGCGCGGATTTCATCGCTCCCGAGCAAGCGGCGCTCGACCGGGAATTCGAGAGCGCCGTGCAGAGGCTGCTCCTGAGGTTCAAGCGCCGGAAACGGACGGCCTTATACATGCGGTTATACGAACACGCGGGCAGCGGAGAAATCTCCAAGCGGCTCGATTATCCGGAAAACACCGTCAAGTCGGATATTCGCCGGGGCAGAAAGCAATTGTCCGAATGGTTGCGCGAGGATACGGATTCATGGCGAACGAATGTTCGAAATAAAACTTCTCAATCGGTCGGATTTCGTCCATAATAGGACGAGAGTGTTCTAGTATTCGACCGGAGGCGGGATGAAATGGCAACGAAAAAAGATAAAAACACGCCGGAGGCGCCACGGCTGCTCGAGCCGTTCAGGATGATCGACATGACGGTACGGGATTACGAGATGGAGGACAAAATGCCGTTCGAGACGAGCCGGTTCGTTCCCGGGACGGTCGCGAACCAGTCGGCGGACAAGGTGCTGTTCGACTGCGTCGTCTTCGATCACGTCGTCTTCGACAACGTCGTATTGGAGAGGGCCGAATTCGTCGACGTCGTCTTCGACCATTGCGACTTGTCCAACGTCGTGTTCCGGGACGCCGTGCTTCACCGGGTGGAGTTCAAGCATTGCAAGATGCTCGGCCTGGATCTGAGCACGACGACGATGCGCAATGTGAAGTTCGAGGAATGCAACGGACAATATTCCGTCTATCGATTCGCGGACATGAAGTACGTGTCGTTTCAGGACGGCAACTTCGACAAGGCCGACTTCTACGAAGCGCAGCTGGGCAAGGCAGAATTCGCGCGTTGCGATCTCGATCAGGCGCAGTTCGTCGGCGCCAAGCTGTCCGGCATCGACCTCAGCAGCTGCGAATTCCAGACGATCGGGGCGACGCTGGAGGATTTGCAGGGCTGCGTATTGCGAACCGACCAGTTGTCCGGCGTGGCTCACTTGCTCGGCATTGTGATCAAGAACGATTAACGCGGCGGATGAACGCCTAACCTCGGCTTTGAATAGGATAATACCTATTCAAAGCTTTTTTTCATGAGGGAGAGAACGATGATGAAGAACAAGGGCAGAATTGCGGCATTGCTGCTGGCCGCCGCGCTGGTCGCGCTGACGGTGTCGGCCTGCGGCAAGGACGGCAAGAAGTCGGAAACGAAGACGGTCAAGTTTTCCGAGGTTATTCGCTCCATTTTCTATGCGCCTCACTATGTAGCGATGTCTCAGGGATTTTTCGAGGACGAGGGGCTTAATGTCGACATGAACACCGCGCAAGGCTCGGATAAGGGAGCGGCCGCGTTGATCGCGGGCACGGCCGACATCTCCCTGGTCGGACCGGAGACGACGATCTACATTTTCAACCAGAAGGGCGACAAGACGCTGAAAGTATTCCACCAGCTGACGGCCAAGGACGGCTCGTTCCTGCTGTCGCGGGAAAAGCTGGATGACTTCAAGTGGAGCGACCTGAACGGGAAAACGATTCTCGGCTGGCGGCCGGGCAGCGCTCCGCAGATGGTCATGAACTCCACGCTGATCCAAGAGGGGACCGATGGCGTCAACGTGATTACGAATATCGCGTCTCCGGCTCTGGCGGGGGCGTTCACGAGCGGCCAGGGGGATTTCATCCAGCTGTTCGAGCCGGTCGCCTCCACGCTCGTTCAGGAAGGGAAGGCGCACTACGTCGCCTCGCTCGGCGAAGCGTTCGGCGATTTCCCGGAGACGTCCTACGTCGCGACCTCGGACTACATCAAGAACAATCCGGACGTGATCCAGAGCTTCGTCAACGCGGTCGCCAAGGGCGCGGAATGGCTGAACACGGCTTCGGACGACGAGATCGCGGGGGCGCTGTCGCCGTTTTTCGAAGGGACGTCCAAGGAGCTGATTTTGCAGTCGGTCAACCGCTATAAGGATCAAGGCACTTGGCCGACCCGTCCGGAGCTGACGCAGGAGCAATTCGATACGCTGCAGAACGTGCTGGTGGAGAACGGTGTGCTTAAAGACGCGGAGCGGGTCGCGAACATGAACGATATCGTCGACATGAGCTTCGTGCGCAAACTCGGGAAAACGGAATGATGAGGCTATGGCGCACATCGAGCTGAACGACGTCGGACTGAGCTATTTTACTCCGAAGCAGGAGACCGAAGCGCTGCGCGATGTCAACCTGTCGATCGGCCGGGGAGAGTTCATCAGCATCGTCGGGCCGAGCGGCTGCGGCAAGAGCACGCTGCTCTCCCTCGTCTCGGGCATGCTGGCGCCGACGAAGGGGAACGTGCGCATCGACGGGGAGGCGGTGTCCGGCCCTTCGCGCAAGGTCGGATACATGCTGCAGCACGACCACCTGTTCGAATGGCGGAACGTGCTGAACAATCTGCTCGTCGGCGCGGAAATTCGCCGGATGGATCGGGAGCGGGCGAAGCGCAAGGCGCTGGAGCTGCTGGAGCGCTACGGGCTGGGAGGCTTTGCTTCGCATGGGCCGGGCCAGCTCTCCGGGGGGATGCGCCAGCGGGTCGCGCTGATCCGCACGCTCGTGGCGGAGCCGGACATTCTGCTGCTCGACGAGCCGTTCTCCGCGCTCGACTACCAGACCCGGCTGAAACTGTCCGACGAAGTTTATCGGATTATCAAGGAACAAGGGAAGACGGCCGTGCTCGTCACGCACGACCTGTCCGAGGCGATCAGCATGGCCGACCGGGTGATGGTCATGTCGAAGCGGCCGAGCACGATCTCGGCGGTGCACGAGATCCTCTTCGAGGAAGGCGAAGGCTTGTCGCCGTGGCAGAAGAGGCAGGCGAGCGGGTACAACGGCATGTTTAACGCGATTTGGAAGGAGCTGGAGGAGCATGTCGTCTCCGCTGTATGAACGCTACCTGCGCCTCCAGAAGCGCCGGCAGCGGCTGGTGTTGTTATCGCGCTTGGCGGTGCTCGTCGCGTTCCTCGGCGTATGGGAGTTCGCCGCCCGCTGGGGCTGGATCGATCCGATGCTGACGAGCAGGCCGTCCTTGCTTGCGTCTTCTTTTCGCGAGTTGGCATTCGAAGGCAATCTGCTGAGGCACACCTGGATAACCGGCTGGGAGACGCTCGTCGGAATCGTGATCTCGATGGCGCTCGGCACGGGCATCGCCGTCGGATTCTGGTGGTCGACGTTCGCCTCCAAGGTGTTGGAGCCTTTCGTCGTCGTGCTGAACGCGCTGCCCAAGGTGGCGCTCGGCCCGATCTTCTACATCTGGCTGGGCGACCGTTATTCGATCTACGGCATGGCGGTGGCGATCTCGATCATCGTGACGATCATTATGGTGGAGAGCGGGTTTAGGGAGATCAGCAAGACAAAGCTGAAGCTGATGGAATCGTTCGGGGCGACGCGCGGGCAGATGCTGCGGATGGTGCTGCTTCCGGCCAGCATCCCGTATTTCATCGCGACGCTGAAGGTCAACGTCGGGCTGACTTTGGTCGGCGTCGTCATGGGCGAGTTTCTGTCGTCGAAGGCGGGGCTGGGCTATCTGATCATCTACGGCGGGCAGGTGTTCCAGATGACGCTCGTCATGGTCAGCATCGCCATGCTGGCGCTGCTCTCCGCGCTTCTGTACGGCGCGGTCAACGTCCTGGAGCTTCTCGCGCGCAGGCGTTATCATCATGAGGGATGAGCGGGGGCGACGGTCTCGTAATCTTCCTTCTCGGCTAGGCGATGTTGACAATCCATAGAACAGTCGACGCCTTCCGGACCGGGAGCGGTCCAAAAAAATCAGCGCCCTCGCGGCTGCCCTTACGGCGGCACTGCGTGCGGCGCTGTTCTGCTTTCTTGTTCATGACGACTTGCGTTTGCGGCTTCCTATGCCAGCGGATGCGGTTAAGCTCGGGATCGATCCGCCCGGCCTGCTCGGCTTCGCGCTTGCGCTTCTTGATCTGCGACTTGCTCATAGCTTCATTCCTCCTGTTTGTTCATAGTACGATCATAACTTATATGAAACCACTATCGCAACAGGGCAAACGCTCGAGCCGACTAGGCGTTGAGGAGATTATGCACGTGCGGCGGTACTATCGACGGCAGTCGGATGAAGTAGGCGGGATTATGCACGTGTGGCGATCCTATCGGTCAAAGGCTGATGAAGTTGTCGGGAATAAGCACGCCGCACGGCGCTACCGAGCAAGCACGCGGGAGGGAGAGAGGGCGTCATAAGGTATGAGTTGTCAGAAAACTCTTTACATCAGGGTCTATTTACCTAGATAATCAAATTGAAACCGGAGCGGCCGCGAGCCGACGAAGGAGAGAACGCATTGAATTCTCAAATTTCGAACCCATCGATTGAATCGCACGAAATAGACGCCGTCATCGAGCGGCAGAAGCAATATTTCCGGACAGGGGAGACGAGATCCGTCCCCTTCCGCAGGGAGCAGCTGATCAAGCTGAGGGAAGCGGTGCTGCGATTCGAGCCGCAGCTGCTCGCCGCGCTGAAGGAGGACTTGAACAAGTCAGAGCAGGAAGCGTACACGACCGAGATCGGCATCGTGCTGTCCGAAATCCGCACTGCGCTGCGGCACGTCCGGCGCTGGTCGAAGCCGGAGAGAGCTCGCACTCCGATGACTCATTTCGGAGCGAGCAGCCTAATCGTTCCGGAGCCTTACGGGACAACGCTCATTATAGGACCTTGGAATTATCCGGTAAACTTGATGCTCGTGCCGGTCGTATCGGCGATCGCCGCCGGCAACACGATCGTCATGAAGCCGTCGGAGATGGCGCCCGCCACCTCCCGCGCGTTGGCGGCGCTCGTGCGCGAGACGTTCCGTCCCGAATACGCGACGCTGATCGAAGGAGAAGCGTCCGTCAGCACGGAGCTGCTGAAGCGTCCGTTCGATCACATTTTTTTCACCGGGAGCCCGCAGGTCGGACGCATTGTCATGGAAGCCGCCGCGAAGCAGCTCATCCCCGTCACGCTGGAGCTCGGCGGCAAGAGCCCGTGCATCGTCCACAAGGATGCCCGCCTCTCCCTTGCTGCCAAGCGGGTCGTATACGGCAAGCTGACCAACGCCGGGCAGACGTGCGTCGCGCCCGACTACTTGCTCGTGCACAGAGAGGTCAAGGCGGTGCTGCTTAAGGAGATCGCAAGCGTCGTTGAAACCTTTTACGGCCAAGATCCGATTCGCGACCCGGATTACGGACGAATCGTGAACGAGAGGCATTACCGCAGGCTGCTCGGATACTTGTCCGACGGCCGCATTGCTTACGGAGGCCAGTCCAACGACGCAAGCTTGAAAATCGCCCCGACGCTGCTGGAAGACGTACCGCCGAATTCGAAAGTGATGTGCGAGGAGATCTTCGGTCCCATTCTTCCGATACTCGAATACGAATCTACCGAGGAGCTGCTCTCGATAATGCGGCAAAATCCGAAGCCGCTGGCCCTGTACGTATTTTCGGAAAACAAGCAGTTCCAGCAGGACATCATCCGCGAGGTGCCGTTCGGCGGAGGCTGCGTCAACGATACGCTCATGCATTTGGGCACGCCGTATTTGCCCTTCGGCGGCGTAGGCACGAGCGGCATCGGCAGCTATCACGGCGAACACGGCTTCAGGACGTTCTCCCACTACAAGAGCGTACTGAAGCAGACAAGCCGCTTCGACTTCCCATTCCGTTATCCGAAAGCGAAAAACGGATTAAGCATCATACGCAAGCTGCTTCGATAATACGACGAGAGGAAGGATCCTTCTGACGCCCGATTATGCGACGTATAAGCAAGCGTTCGCGAATGTTCCGATGCCGTTCGCTTATTTGGACCGGGATTTGCTGGATCTCAACATTCGCCATATCGCCGCCGCGGCCGGGAGCAAGAAGATCCGGATCGCCAGCAAGTCGATCCGTTCCGTGGAGGCGCTTCGCTACATTTTAGGATCGGACGACCGGTTCCAAGGCTTGATGTGTTACTCGGCGGCGGAAGCTTGTTTTCTGGCGGGAAAAGGGTTCGACGATCTGCTGCTCGGTTATCCGACTTGGGAGGCTTCGGGTATCGGACGCTTGGTCGATCTGATCGGCGAAGGGCGCCGAATCGTCTTTATGACGGATTGTCTCGAACATGTCGAGCGAATCGAGCAGTTTGCCCTGGCGCGCGGAGTGCGCGTGCCGTTGTGCCTCGATATCGACATGTCGTCCGATTATCCGGGACTGCGATTCGGCGTATGGCGCTCCCCTCTGAGCGGATGGGATAACGTGCGCCCGGTCGCGGAGCGGATCGTCCGGTCCGAATGGGTGCGGCTCGAAGGCATTATGGGTTACGAGGCCCAGATCGCCGGAGTCGGGGACAGCGCTCCCGGCGCCGCGCTTAAGAACGGCCTGATTCGCTTGATGAAAAAACACTCGATCCGCGAGGTGGCGGAACGCAGAAGGGAAATCGTGGAGAAGCTTCGCGCGATGAACGCGGCTCCCGCGCTCGTGAACGCGGGAGGCACCGGGAGCTTGGCCAGCTCCCGCGAGGAAGAGGTCGTGACGGAGCTGACGGCGGGCTCGGGTTTTTATTCGCCGGGGTTGTTCGATTATTACCGCGATTTCCGCTATGCTCCGGCAGCCGGATTCGCCGTCGAGGTCGTCAGGAAGCCGCGCGCGGACATCGTCACCTGCATGGGGGGAGGATACGTCGCTTCCGGGGCGGCGGAGAGGACGAAGCTCCCGAAACCTTTTTTGCCGGAAGGACTGGAATTGCTGCCGCTGGAAGGAGCGGGAGAAGTACAGACGCCGCTTCTCCGCAAGGGGAACGCGGAGACGGAGCTCGCGCTCGGCGATCCCGTGTTTTTCCGTCATGCGAAGGCGGGGGAGCTGTGCGAAAGATTCGATTCCTTGTACGTCGTCTCCGATGGAGCCGTCGTCGACCGGTTTGCGACCTATAGGGGCATGGGGGAAAACTTCTTATGATGAAGAGCGGACGCAAGTGGAGGAATTGGTCGGGAATCGTAAGCGCGACGCCGCGGACGGTTCTGTATCCTCTGCATATCGAAGAAGTTGTGGACGCCGTCAAGCTGTGCCGCAACGAAGGGAGAACGCTGCGCGTGCTCGGCTCGGGACACTCGTTCACGGCGGTCGCCGCGTCGGACGACGTCTTTGTCTCGCTGGACCGGATGCAGGGCATACTGCATGTGGACAGGGAAGTCTGCACGGCAACGGTATGGGCCGGCACGAAGCTGCGCATGCTCGGAGAGCTGCTGCATTCGGAAGGGCTGGCGCAGGAGAACCTCGGGGATATCGACGTCCAGTCGATCGCGGGCGCGATCAGCACCGGCACGCACGGAACCGGGCTGGCGTTCGGGAACATTTCTACGCAGGTAGTCGGCCTGACGGTCGTGACCGGTACCGGCGAAGTGCTGGACGTGACGGAGAAGTCGCATCCCGAGCTGTTCAAGGCTTTGCAGATTTCGCTCGGCGCTCTTGGCGTGATCGTCCAGGTGACGCTGCGGCTGCGGCCCTCGTACAAGCTGAAATACGAGAGCGCCCGCGTGCCGCTGTCCGACTGCCTGGGGCGATTGGACGAGTTGGCCCGCGAGCACCGAAACTTCGAATTTTACTGGTTCCCGTACGCGGAGCCGTGTCAGCTTAAAGTGATGAACGAGACGGAGGAGCCGGCCACTCCGGGCAAAATAACCGGATACCTGAGCGATGTCGTGCTGGAAAACGTCGTGTTCGGCGCTTTGTCGGGCCTGTGCCGATGGGTGCCGCGCATGAGCGCGCCGGTAAGCCGGCTGTGCGCCGCCGCCGTGCCGACCGGTAGCAAAGTCGAGCATAGCCATCGCGTTTATGCGACGAAGAGGCTTGTTCGTTTTAACGAAATGGAGTACAATCTACCGATCGAGGCGATGGAGTCCGTCATCCGGGAGATGAGGGAACAGATGGAACGCGGCGGTTATCGTGTCCATTTTCCGATCGAATGCCGCTTCGCCAAGGGTGATCAGATCTGGCTGAGTCCTGCCTACGCGAGGGATTCCGCCTATATCGCCGTACATATGTATCGGGGTATGCCTCACGAGCGTTATTTTGCGGATATGGAGCGGATTTTCCTGCGGTATGGGGGACGTCCTCACTGGGGCAAGCTGCATACCTTGAAGGCCGCGGAGCTGCGGAATGCCTATCCGATGTGGGACAGGTTTCAGGAGCGCCGAAGAGCGATGGACCCTGAAGGTATTTTCCTGACCCCGTATCTGCGAAGCTTGTTCGGGATCGAAGCGGAGAAATAGTTAAAATGCGTGTTCAAAAAGTTCGGTTTATTAAAGAAGGAGTTGTCCGGATCATGCCTCATCTGCTGTTCCGGGGCGTAACGCCGGAGCAAGTCCGCTCGATTAGCGCGCCGCTGGTCGCGGAGCTGGCTTCCGTGTGCCGGTGCCCCGAAGATTATATGATGTTGGAGTGTTTACATACGACCGCTTTGTTCGGAGGGGAGATCGTTCCTTCCTATCCGTTCGTCGAGGTCGCCTGGTTCGACCGGGGAGCCGAAGTGCGGGACCTCGCCGCGGCTTGCATCGACCGCCACGTTCGTTCGCTGGGGGTGCCCGAGCTGGAGATCGCCTTCCGCAATTACGAACGGGAGAGCTACTACGCTAATGGGGAAAGGCTTGGCGAATCGGCGGAGGAACCGGCCAAGCGGGACGCGCAAGCGCTGCTGGAGGAGAACAAACGGCTTAAGGACGAACTGCACAAAGCGAGAAAAGCGATTCAGTCGAAGTCCGGCGTCTCGGGTTCGAGCATGTCAAGCAAGCTCTATGATGCGTTAAGAGAGTAGACCGCGATAGTGAGGTTGGAAGATGGCTGCCAATCTGAAATTTCGCTCCGACGGAACGTTCACGATCGTGCAGTTTACCGATCTGCACTGGACGGACGGGGGCAAGAAGGATTCGCTTACCCGTTCCTTGATGAAGAGGGTGCTGGAGGAAGAGCGTCCGGATCTGGTCGTGCTGACCGGGGACGTGATCGACAGCCTGCGCTGCGCCGATCCGGTCCGATCATATCGCGACGCGTTGTCCGTCGTCGAACAAAGCGGAGTTCCGTGGGCGGCGATCTTCGGCAATCACGATTGCGAAGGGAAAGTGTCTCGGACAACGCTGATGCGCGTGCAGTTGGAATTGAACGGCACGATTGCGGAGCCTGGACCGGACGATGTTGCCGGAGTCGGCAATTTTGCCGCGACGATAGAGGATGCGAAGGGGCGCGCGGGAGCGGCGCTCTATTTTGTCGACAGCGGAGCCTACTCCGAGCTTCCTGGCGTGGCCGGGTACGACTGGATTCGCGCGGATCAGATCGCTTGGTACCGGGAGCGGTCGGAAGCGCTTCGGAAGGCGAACGGGGGCGATCCGGTCCCGGCGCTGCTGTTCCAGCATATTCCGCTTCCGGAATACCGCGAAGTATGGAACTCGCGCATCTGCTTCGGCCATCGCTATGAAAAGGTGCACGCTCCGCGGATCAACTCGGGGCTATTCGCCGCGCTGGTCGAGACGGGAGGGGTGACGGGCGTATTTTGCGGACACGACCATATCAACGACTACTTCGGCGAATGGCATGGCATTAAGCTGGTTTACGGCAGAGCGACTGGCTATAACACCTACGGCAGATGGTTTTACCGGCGCGGCGCACGAATCATCTGCCTTCGCAGCGGAGAGCCGGGCTTCGAGACATGGCTGCGGCTGGCGAACGGCAGGAAAGTCGCGACTCCCGAACGCCACTTGCCGAATTGGTTTTCACGCGCGTAGGGGGCCCCGAATTCTCGCCCGATGCTCGACAGAAGCGGTTAACGCGCCCCGCTAGTCCCCGATTCTCCGCCCGATGCCCGACAGAATCGGTTAACGACGTTTAGCCAGGCTGCTGGAGGGGAAATGGCAGCACCAGGCGATGGACAAGTTGTTACTTTTCGTATCTGAATATCCTAAATTTTTTCTCATAAAAGAAACAAAATGTATCTCATCTGCGTTATATCCTATACCGCCGCAACCTGATCGTCCTTAGCTAAGCGGGCGGTGGATAAGAGGAGGTAGCGGGATGAGAAAAATCGTAGCGGGATTGATCGCGCTGCTGATGGCGTTCGGCGTTCCTTTGGCCGCTTGGGGAGCCCCGAACCTGTCGACGGAGCAGAAGTTCGAGGAGCTTAGGCAGAAGAACATCTTCACCGGTTTTGCCGACGGAAGCTCCCGGCTGTACGATCCTATGTCGCGGGAGCAGCTGGCCGCCGTGCTGTACCGCCTGCTGGAGCTGCCGGCCGGACGCTCAACACCGAGCTACAACGACGTCTGGAAGACGCGCTGGTCGTTCCAGGAGATCGAGGCGGTCACGCGGGCGGGTCTGATGAACGGAACGAAGGCGAGAACGTTCTCGCCGACCAGCAACGTGACCGTCGAGCAGTTGGCCGCCATTCTGGTCAGGAGCTACGGCTTGAGCGGATCGGGATCGACTCCGATTACGGGACGCGTTTCCGCTTGGGCGAGAGGAGCGGTCAGCCTGGCGCTGGACCGCAAGCTGATTCCGCAGCTCAGCGACTACACGGTGGACGCGACACGGGGCTTGCTCGTGGAAGCGGCCTACGAGATCTACGAGGAGATGCACGTCAAACCGCTGTACGTGCGCTCCGTCGAGCAACTGACGAATCAATCGATCAAAATCCAGCTGTTCCAATGGGCGGACCCGAACGACCCATCGATCGACCGCGGCAGATTCGTCGTCAAGGACGTATACGGCAATACGCGCAACGTACTGCAGACGTCGGTCTCCCAGGACGGGATGTCCATCGTGCTGTGGACGGACCGGCAGCTCGGAGGCGTGCTGCATACGGTCACGATCGACGGCGCGACATGGAGCTATATGTCCGCGCAGGAGGATACGACGAAGCCGCAGATTGTGACGCAGCCGGTCAAAACGGCTCACCGGACGTACGAGCTGACGTTCTCCGAGCCGGTGGAACAAAACTCGGCGACGAGTGCGGCCAACTATCGGCTGAACGGAGGTCTCCGGGTCACGGGCGTCAAGCTGTCCGACGACAAGCGCAAAGTCACGTTCACGACTTCGGAGCAGACGGACGGACGCAATTACCAGTTGACGGTAAGCAACGTGAAAGACCTTGCGGGCAACGTGATGGATACGCGCAGCGATCTGTACCTGACAGGAAGCAACGACAGCACGAAGCCGAAAGTGGCGGAAGTGAATATCGACGTTACGACGGCGCTCATCTCGGTGAAGTTCAGCGAGAAAATCGATCCGAGGCACGCGGTGCTGACGCAGCACTACTCGATCGACAAAGGGCTTAACGTCGTTCAGGCGACGCTGGATGGAGACGGAAGGACCGTTATCCTGAAGACGACGCCGCAGCGGGACGCCACGTATTACACGCTGACGGTGAGCGGCATTCCCGATCTGGCGGGCAACGTGATGGATACGTCGACGAACTGGAGGTTCGGCGGCGTGGCCAATCCGGTCGAGCAGGCAGGCCTGCAAAGCGCGGTTGCGATCAACAAAAATACGGTGGAGCTGACGTTCAATCGCCCGCTGTCCGACGCGGACGCCGGCGGCGTCAAGCTCGGAAGCATGACGGACAACGGGGCGGCGATGTCCATGTCCGACTGGAGCGCGTTCGTGCAGCGGAAGCCGGGCAGCGACAGGGCGGTTACGATCCAGTACCGGACGAAGTCCTCCGGCAATCCCGACCTGTTCCGCTCCGGGCACGTCTACACCGCGCGCGTGTCGGGCATAGCCGGGCTGAATACGGCAGGCGGAGCGGACACGGCCGTATTCGCCGGCACGGTCGTCGACAATGCGATTCCGTTCGTCGCGCAGGCGACCGCACTGGATCGCAACACGGTTAAAGTGGTGTTCAGCGAGCCGGTCAAAAACGTGAAAGCTTCCGCATTCCACCTTCGCGAGATAGACGGGCGGGGGAGAGACATCGACATCGATTACGTCGATCAGGGAAATCCGGGCAAGATCGTGACGGAAGCGGTGCTGAAGCTGGATGACGAGCTGCGGGCCAACCGTCGATACGAGCTGACTTTCCGGGCGAATTCGGTTACGGACGCGGCCGGCTGGAACGGGTGGAAGACGAAGGAAGGCGATAACGAATTCGCGGTGCGGTTCAATACTTGACGAAGTTGCGTATACCCAAACCCGGCCGGCGGAGTTACAATGGTCAAGTAGTCGAGCAGCCAGGAGCCGCGACCATAGGCTCCGAGAGGCAACAATGGCACGGAGGGACAGGGAATGTACGCAGCAATCGGATACTTGATCGTCGTTAATCTGATCGCATTCGGCTTAATGGGGCACGACAAAGGCCGGGCCAAGAAGGGCGGGCGGAGAGTACCGGAGCAAACGCTGTTTCTGTGGGCCGCCATCGGCGGTTCCATAGGCGCGATCGCGGGGATGAGGATGTGGCGGCATAAGACGAAGCACGCTTCGTTCACGATCGGCATGCCGGGGATTTTGGCCGTACAACTTGTTGTCGCCAGCTGGTGGTACTTGAAGTAACCTTCGGAGACGAAGGGGCTGAACCATAAGCTGTTTTTTACAGTATGGGACAGTCGAAGACTTGAACAAAAAAAGCGCTAGTTCGAGGGTTAAATACTCCCGGAACTTGCGCTTTTTTGCTACATGGCCGCTCATATGATGAAGTTGTGGACAAGTGAAAGCCACCCGACTTCCAAGCTGGGGGCCAAAAAAGTCACTATCCATGCATCAAACCTCACATGACAACACAGGGATCAACCATAATCCAATATTGTGATTGGATCTCATATTTTTCCATACCACTCTCTTCGCAGTAAGCCAAAAAATCAGAGCAGGAACAAGAGACGCGATTTTCCACAAAATTGGATATTCATTTATCGTTGCCTAACGCAGGATGACGCGCTGATTCTCTTCGACAAGCTTGACTCGATCCGTCTTCTGTCGTCCTCTAGATTTCCTTGACGGGACCCGATTCAAAGCGGCGAGAAATTGCTGCCAGCTATGATAGAAATAGGCTCGAAGCAGCTTCAAAACCTCCCATTGACTCTTGGTCGTTTGCAAGCCGAGTTTGACCAAAAGGCTGACGGCATAAGCGATCAGCGATAGAAATACGTGGTTCCAAACCGCTTCTTGTTCGAAGCTATGCAATTTAACCAGCTTGAGATGCTGTTTCACCCATTTGAAAAACAACTCGATTAGCCAACGATTCTTATAGATCTCGGCAATCTCCAAGGCTGTTAGGTCCCAGCGGTTCGTCACAACACGATATCGGCGTCCTTTAAGATCCTCGAATTCGACGAGTCGCAGATGCGTCGTTGATTTTCGCATCGTCACATCGGCATCCTGAAGAATACGAACGGAATTGGAGCATGGAAGCTCGCGTACGGGATCTGATACCGGAAATAGCTGAAGACAATCTCGAACACGTGTGACAAATCGAATGTCGTCTGCCACCAGTTGTTCGAAGTGCGTACGCTTTTCATATCCTCGATCCATGACATAGGTCGCTTCCCGATCGAGCGCCAGTTCAAGGGTCAGATTCGATTCTTGGACATTGGCCGTCGTGCCAATGATTCGGTCAGGGAAAGTGGTGTAGGGATCGGCGACAATGAGACGAACATGGAGCCGCACCGCAGTCTTGCGAGAACCGCACCGTGCCCACCTGCCCAAGTAGTGCGGCATACTGATGTCTGTTGCATCTACAAGATGAAGTCGACCGATCGAGTCGGAGATCCCTTTACCGGACTTGGTTAACGTATCGATTCGAGCGACCAGATCATAGAACAACTGTTGCAAGCCTTGCGTGCACAAGGCCTTGGTTTTTCGAGACAATTGGGCGCTGCTAATCGAATCCACCCCAACGGCTTTGCGTAGGGCAGGGTGTGCCTGAAGCTGTTCCGAGATAACATCGTAGGACTGAAGCTGCAGTAACTGAGCAATGACATGAAGTTCGATGGCATTCCCGCTAAAGAGCTTTTTGGAACGATGATCATCAAAAGGCGAACGGTAACCTGACACATTAAGTACGTTTAGGCATTGACAAATGACGCTAATCTTTTTATTGTTATCCATGCGGGGCTCCTTTTTTGGAGAAATGATGGATAACGCGTCATTTCTACAATAAAGGAGCTTTTATGTGTTTGACTACGAAAAAGCAATCATAATATTCCTAATATAGGTAATTATGGCGAGTAATTTTTCATGTTAGGTTTGATGCATGAGTAGTG
>NZ_JBEPYQ010000007.1:0-108623 GCF_041641335.1 Cohnella sp.
GCAGGAGAGACTTATGGATCGTCGTGCCCTCCTCGGCGGCTTGGCCGCCGCGCTCGTCATTGCCCCTGCCCTCGCCCAAACGAGCGGTTCCTCTTCCACCATGCCGTCCGGGTCGTCGGGCAGCATGCCCATGGGCCAGACCGGCGGCCGAATGAGCCAGGCCGATATGCAGCACATGCAGCAGACCATGCAGCTCGGCGGTCAGCTGCGCCGGCTCCGGGCACGGACGGGGCCGAAGCTCGACAAGAGGCCATATTTTCTCGCCGCGCACGCGCATCGAGTCGCATCCGGCTTCCCCCTCATAGGGAAAGTAACGGGATGCCGGAACAACCCGTCCCGCGGACGAGAGCAGCACGAACTCCGGGTCGGCGCCGAGCATGGTCTGCACGCCCGATCCCTCCGCCGTCTCCGTGGCCCACCGCTCAGCGAATGCTGCCGCCGTCTCCCGCCACCTCCGCTTGCCTTCAGCCGTATGCAGCGGCAGCCGCGCATCGACTGCTGTGACGGCAAGTCTGCCTTGATCGCTTACCAGCAAGTCGACTTGTCCAAAATCGAGCCCCATGGCATAGACGGCGCGTACAGCCAGTCTCTGCGCCGGTTTCCACAGCGCATGCTCGTCCCAAATTGCGGTTTGACCAACAGCGCTCTTCATATACTTAACGTCCTTAATTATCCCTTCGCCCACTGAAGCCCTGCGCATCTCCAACGCGTCGAAGCCCCATACGACAACGGTCAGTTTCATTCCGCCGCCTTGCTCTCCGATCTTAGCCGACACTCCTTCGCGCCGCAGTCTCCTCTCCAACTCCTGATCGCCAAGCGCCGCAACTTCGGACGCCGCAGCGTTCATGAGCCAAGGGGATACCGGCAAAGCTGCCGATTGTCCCGACCGTTCGGGCGCTTTCCCGACGTCATCTGACCGAACGGGATAACCGGCTCCAGCCGAAGAAGCTCCCGATCCCGCCGCCAAGCCTCCGGCAGGAGTCACGCCCACGATCACGCAATCGTTCGGCCCGGCATCCGCCAAAGTCCGCAGCATCGGGATGCCCGCCTCGCGAGCGAGCTCCTTCCAAGCGCCAGCCCCGGCGCCTCCGGCGATCCACATTTTCAACGCTCCGGCACCGCGCGTCATACGGCTCCCTCCATCCGAAGCCAAACACGGGAAGGGCCGTCCCGCAGGCGGCGCGTAAACGCCGAAGCCGAATGACCCTTCCCCATGTTCGCCCCTGCTGCAATCAGGCTTATCCCGTTGATCCGACAGGGCATCCGCCCTCGACTTTTGATCCGCGTCCGCATAGACTTAAGTACCGGCCGATGACCGAACCGATCACAAATCGTCTTCCAGGAGATCGGAATCGAGATCCTCGTAATCCGCATCCTCGCCCACGCCGAAATCGACATCTTTGCCGTCGTCGTCTCCCCCGACCGGATCGACGATAACGTACACTTTCGTCTCCGCCACCATTTCTACGGCGAATTCCCGTTCGACGCGGATCAGGACGGAAGACCCGTTCGAGCTGACCGTCGCTTCCACACAGTTAGGCTCCTGCGTTGCGTCCGCGGAGACTTCTTCGGTGGAGGCGCGGTGCCTCGGGTCGACGTACGACAAAGGAATGTGCTCCACGTAGGAGATCGTTTCTTTGGCGACGTCGGTTTGCGAATTTTTGCTGTACGAATACCAGATGTTGATATCGTAAGACCCGATGACTTCGATTCCGTTCCCCGATTTCACCGCCTCATACTGATGGTTGATGATCCACGCGCCCAGAATGCTGGTCGGGTGGTGCGGCGGCGTTACGGTGTGGGTAATCGTCGAGAACTTACGGCCTTTGCCGCAAACCGCCTTCGTGATGATTTCCCTGCGCTGCAGCCGTTTATCCGCAATAGCCATTTCGGTAGACCTCCTCCATACGATCAAGTCACTTAAAGTCTATGCAGGACATTCGTCTAGAGTGACAAAAATGTATCCATGCACAAACTTGAACTTATACGTTTCATTGTATGATCGCATGGGCGGAAGTTGACTTCCGTTTTTTCATTCGGACGGCCACGCTCAGAAAACGTCTCAGCTCCCGCGACAGATGGAACAGCGCGGCGCGAATTTCGAATTCGTCCCTTGTCCGGGGCAGCGGCAATCCCCGGAAACCCCGCTCGAGTTCCGTCAGCATCCTCTCCGTCTCGCCTTCGTAATACTCCGACCGGACGTCCTGCTGCAGGCGGTCGAACAGCACCGCGATCAGGTCCGCTTGCGGGACATGCCTCGATACGAGCGCGATGCACTCCATCATCAGTTGAATCGACTCGAACTGCTGCCTCCGCATCTGAAAATAAAGCTGCCACGGCTCGTCCTGCGGGATAAGCCGGTTTTCGCGCGCCCGATTCGCGATCGAGATGCCCTCTTCGATCGCCGATTCCGCCTGCAAGATTTCGTCGCCGTCCCACACCGTATCGGGGTTGCGCAGATGCTCCGCCAGTCGGCGGAACACTTCCGAGAACGCATGCTCCGTCAAGTAACGAAGCTCCGTCAGCGCCTTGTTCTCCTTCGGCATGTAAGCCAGATTAAAGACGGTCGCCCAGCCGAGGCCGATAGCGAGCAGCGCCAGCTCCGTTCCGAGCGCGTGCAGCGTCACCTCGCCACGAGCGAACAGATGGAATACGACGACCGCACCCGTGACGACGCCCTCCTTCAATCCGAAGCGGCCGAGTGCCGGGAAGGCAAGCAGGATGTACACGGCAAGCACCCAAATATGAAAGCCGACCAGTCCGAACAGCAGCGACGCCAGCCCAAGACCGAGTACGGACGCTCCGAACCTGGCCGCAACGACGCGGATGCCGCGCCAGCGGGTCGTCTCGACACCGAGTATAGCGAGCAGGCCGGCCGCCAGCGGATTCTCCACCCCGAGCAAGTATGCGGTATAGATCGCCGCCAGCGTGGCCGCCGCCGTCTTGATGACCCTAAACCCCATCCGCAAAAGCTCCTCTATTCCAAACGATAGATGTCCCGATATTTATTTTCCAGATACTCGCACAAATAGGAGGATTGCAGGGGCTGCCCCGTGATCCGTTCGATAATTTCGCCAGGCCGCTGCAGCTTGCCGTACTGGTATACCTTGTCGGTCAGCCATTCCTTAAGCGGCAGCAGTTGCCCGGATGCGATCTGTTCGTCCAGATCGGGAATTTCCTTGCGGGCCGTGTCCATCATCTGCGCGGCGTACATATTGCCCAGAGAGTAGGACGGGAAATAGCCGAACGCTCCTCCCGACCAGTGCACGTCCTGCAGGACGCCCAGCGCGTTGCTCGGAGGCGTGACGCCGAGCGCTTCCTCGTACTTGCGGTTCCATACCTCCGGCAGGTCGCGCGGATTCAAACCTTCATTAAACAGCATCTTCTCGATCTCATAGCGGATCATGATGTGAAGGTTGTACGTCAGCTCGTCCGCTTCGATCCGGATCAAGCTCGGCTCCACGATATTGATGCCCCGGTAGAACGCTTCGGCCGACACGTCGTCAAGCTGCCCCGGAAAATGCTCCTTCAGCGCCGGCAAATATTTCGTCCAGAAACCGAGACTGCGCCCGACCATGTTCTCCCACAGGCGGGACTGCGACTCATGAATGCCCATCGACGTTCCCGTGCAGAGCGGCGTATTAGCCAGCTCGTCCTTGATGTTCTGCTCGTAGAGCGCGTGTCCGCCCTCGTGAATCGTGCCGAACAGCGCGCTCGTCAAGTCGTCCGGCAAGTAACGCGTCGTAATGCGCACGTCGTTCTTGTTCAGCCCCGTCGCGAACGGATGCACGCTCTCGTCCAGTCTGCCGGCCTCGAAGTCGTAGCCCATCTCCTTCAGAATCAGCTTGCTGAACTTCTTCTGCGCTTCCTTGTCGAATTCGCCGACGAGGAACGATCTGTCGGGCCGATTCCCGGACGAAGCGATCTTCTCGGCCAGCGGCACGAGCCGCTCCCGCAGCTCTCCGAACAGCCGGTCCAGCTCCTCCGTCGTCAATCCGGGCTCGTACGCGTCGAGAAGCGTATCGTACGGCGTCGCCTTGACGCCCCACAGCTCGATGAACTTGCGGTTAAACTCGATAATTTTCTCCAAGTAAGGAACGAAGCCTTCGAAGTCGTTATTCGCCTTCGCTTCTTCCCACGCGGACTCGGACTGGGAAGTGAGCACGACGTACTCGCGGTACATTTCCGGAGGGATGCGGCGGTTGCGCTCGTAATCCTTGGCCGTCTCCTCGACAAGCCGACGGTCGATCTCGTCCAGCGCAGCCAACTGTTCCGGCTTGTTCAGCTCCCGCAGCAGCTCGCCCATCTCTTCGGACGTCGACAGCTTAAACGTCTCCGCGGACAGCGCCCCTACCGCTTCGGAACGAAGCTCGATGCCTTTGCGCGGCGCTCCCGTCCTCATATCCCAATAGACCAGACCCAATATTTCCTCGTATTGTTTCATTTGACCCGTCAGTTCCCGAAACCGCTTCAGCGGCGCCGCTGCGGTCAGATCCGCGCTGCTCATCGATGGCACAACCTTTCTGCACTGGATATTGTCTCCTTGATCATACTCCCCTCAAAATTTATAATCAACTTACTGTTTGTTTGCAGCTTTGAATTGCGAACGGGGCGAAAAGGGGAAAATGACATGATCGTGGAGTGGAGCGAAGCGGCTTTGACGGAGATTGCGAGCCGTTACGGTCAAGAGGCGCGAATTTGGAAGCTGGCATCGGATTCCGAAGGGTGCGGCTGCGCGATGAACGGAGTGGCGGCCTTGTGGTCGATCGACGCGCCGGAAGCCGGCGATTTACAGGCGGAGAGCAATGGCGTGGAGGTCTGGTACGAGAAGCGTCACGAGGTGTTTTTCGACGAGCGGATGCGGGTTTCCTACGACCCTTCCAAGCGCGCGTTCAAACTGGCCAGCGACGGCCAAATCTACAGCAACCAGCTCAGGCTAGAGGACAGAAGAAACAAGGAGGAATGACCTTGCGCAAACTCGATGAAATATTGACCTTCAACAAGCAATTCGTCGAAAACAAAGATTACGAACAGTACTTGACGACGAACCGGCCGCCGGAGAAGAAGGTCGTCATCGTCACCTGCATGGACGCCCGCATGACGGAGCTGCTCCCGAAGGCGATGAACATGAAGAACGGCGACGCCAAAATTATTAAAAACGCCGGAGCCATCATCACTTCCCCGTTCGGCAACATTATGCGGAGCGTGCTCGTCGCGCTGTACGAGCTGCACGCCAACGAAGTGTTTCTCGTCGGCCATCACGATTGCGGCATGACCGGCATCAATCCGGACGAGGTCGTCCGCCATATGGAGGCGCGGGGCATCCCGCAACATGTCATCCATACGCTTCGCCACTCCGGCATCAACCTGTACCGTTGGCTGACCGGCTTCGACAGCGTGCGCGAGAGCGTCGAGAACAGCGTCGAGATCGTTCGCAACCATCCGCTGCTTCCTCCGGGCACGCCGGTGCACGGCATGATCATTCACCCCGACACGGGCGAGCTCGAAGTCGTCACGGACGGGTATCTGGCTCTCGAATCCCGCGGCTGAGCGCCTTGCGCCTCGCCGATTCGGCCCGGGCCAGGACGACCTCCTCCCGATCTCGCGTCAAATGGCGGTGAATCACCTCTTCGCCCGCTTCAAGCCCCGGCAAGTTCCATGTATAGCCAAGCTCCAGGCAGCGCTGCTTCGCGGTGCTCAGCAAGCGTTCGTCGCGAATCGGCAGGTCGATGTCCCGGTAGCTCGCGTCCGGCTCGCCCCATTCGCGCGCGGTGCGCCTCAGCAGTCCGGCCAGCTCGCCGCCGTCTATGCCCAGTCGATCGAACAGCGCGGGTTCCGCCTCGTCCGCCGCTTTGCCCATCAGCTTGATCGCTCCGGTCCAATTTCCCCGCCGGGAATGATACTGACATACCGCGATCCGAATGAGCACGAGCCAGCATGTGCGATACTCCGGCCATTCGTTCTCCTTCCAAAATTCCTCCATAATCTCGTGACACTCGAAATAATCCCGCGAACCGTAATATTCGGCCAAATAATCGATATAGGCTGGCGGATACTCGATGGCGCTCATCCTGCTTCTTCCTCTCTTCTTCCGCATCTTCCTTTCCTTTAGCATAACGCAATTCGGGCCGCTCGGCATCCCAGAATGTGACTGAAACCGCAAATGAACCCGCCCGTAAGTAATAAAGTAAGAAACTTACAACCATCTTCAGGAGGAACTGCACCATGTGGAAAAAGATGATGATCATGTTGAGCCTGTTCGCCTTCACGATAGCCGTAACGGTACCGGCCGATTACGCCGACGCGAGACCCCGCTCGTTCAGCTCCGGCAAGAAGTCGTTCAACAAGACGCCCGCCCAGTCCCAGGACGGCGTCAGCAAAAGCTCGACGACGAACTCGTCGTCCGGAACTTCCGCCGCGGGCACGGCGAATCGCGGATTTTTCAGCGGCGGCAGCTTCATGAAAGGTTTGATGATCGGCGGTCTGGCCGGCCTGCTGTTCGGCGGCATGTTCGGCACCGGCTTCTTCGCCAACCTGCTGGGCCTGCTCGTCAACGTGCTCGCGCTGTTCGTCCTGTTCGTCGTCTTCCGCGCCGCGTATGACGCGTTCAAGCGCCGCAGGCAGAATCAGAACCCGCAGCAGCGCAGGTGGTAATCGGCTATGCGCCTTACGATGGATCAGATCGTTAACGCCGTCTGCCTGAACATGGCCGAACGCCACGAGGTTCCGGTCGAAGCGGTCGAAGTCGAGCTGCTGTACGACGAGGACAACGGCTTCAGCGCCGAAGTGTGGATACAGGGCCGCAGCCGGTTTCTGGTCGAGGCCAACCTGAAGGAAGCGATCATGCGCTACGTGCTTAACGAATACGGACAGCGAGTCTACCCTTCGCAGATCGAATTGGACGTCGAAGACGAGATGTGGGCGGATATCAAGACGTAGTCAAGCCAAAACGCCTTTGGCGTCCTCCAGACACCGAATCGCGTTGTTGTCGGAGGCGAATGGTCCGAACCGTCATTTCCAGCACCATCCGCAGAGATCTGCCCAGTTCAATCCGTTCGGGCATGTGTACACGACTTGTAGATTTTTAAGCGGGATATCCGCTTTAAATTCGCTGCCGCACCCCTTCCGAGCGATTTAAAGCGGATGTCCCGCCTTATTTCCGAGATTCTTCTGTTTTGGAAAAAATAAAGCGGACTTTCCGCTCTAAATCCGGGTATCTGCCCCTTTCGACAAAATTAGCGCGGGTTTTCCGCCTAAAATTGTTCCGTCCATTCCTCTTCAACGATGAGAGCGGACAATCCGCTTCATCTCCTCAAACTCGCCGCCCCGCAGCGGCGTTGCTAATGCCGTTGCGGGGACTTTTCATGACATCGTATAAGCAATCGCCTGCTCAGCCGCCCTGCGTCCCTGCTCGATGCAGTCCGGGATGCCCACGCCCTCATAGCCGGCGCCGCACAGCCATACGCCCGGCTTGTCGAACGCCAGCCTCGCCCGCAATTCCTTCAACCGGTCCCGGTGACCGACCGGGTACTGCGGCATCGAACGATGGCAGCGGCTAATCTCGATGAACAGCGGTTCGGCAGTTATGCCCATCGTCGCTTGAAGATCCGCCCGGACACCTGCGATCAGCTCCTCCTCCGGCAGGTTCAACCATTCCTGGGCGTTCGCCCTCCCGACGTACGTTCGCAGCAGCACTTTGCCGGGTGGAGCGGCATGAGGCCACTTAGACGACGACCAGGTGCACGCCGTGATCAGTCTGCCTTCCCGTCGCGGAACGACGAAGCCGGAACCGTCCAATGCGCAGGGGACATCCGCCGCGCGGTAGGCCAGAGCCATGTTCGCCACGGAGGCGTACGCGATGCGGTTCAGCCACTGCGCTTCCGCAACGTCGGAGAGCAGCCGGGCCGTTTCCATCGCGGGCGTCGCCATAATCAGCCCGTCGGCCTGCAGCGCCGTACCGTCTTCGAGCTGCAGCCGGTAGCCGTCGGCTTCCTTCCCGATTGTCGCGATGCCGGCCCCCGTCAGCTTCCGAACCGTCGGCAGCGCCTGCTCCAGCCGTTCGACCAGCGTCGACAGGCCGCGGTCGAACGTCAGGAACAGGCTGTTCCTCGCGACTTTCGGCATATCCGTCGCAGCCGCCGGCGCGCTCTTCTTGCCCGCCAGCATCCCGATCATGAGGCTGCGATGCTCGCGCTCGATCTGGCGGAATTGCGGGAAGGTCGCCTGCAGACTCAAGGACTGGGTGTCTCCGGCGTAGATGCCGGCCAGCAACGGCTCCGTAATGTTGTCCAGCACCTCCTTGCCCAGCCGGCGCCGGATAAAGCCGCCCAAAGACTCGTCGCTCTCGTCCTTCCGGCGCGGCAGCAGCAAATCCATCGCGGCCCGAAGCTTGCCAAGCGGGGAGACGAGCCCGGTCTTGACGAAGGGAGTCAGCGCCGTAGGAATGCCGAGCACGAGCCCCAGCGGCATCTCGTGGAGCTTTCCCTTGTGCAGGATGTAGTTCTTTTTCGCTTGCGGATCCGGATTGGTCGACGCCAGGCGGTCCTCCAGATGCAGCTCGCGAACGAGCTTCAGGACGGCCGGTTTGCGAGCGAGAAAAGAATCCGGCCCTTGCTCGATAATGAAGCCGTCGCGATACCGCGTCCGGATCTGCCCGCCGAGCCTTCCGCTCTTCTCCACAAGAATGATGTCGGCCGCAGCTCCCCGTTCCGCAAAATATTTAACGGCATAAAATGCCGCGCTCATTCCCGTAATTCCCCCGCCTGCGACGACGATCTTTAACCGCCTGCCGTCCATCCTCGGCACCGCCCTTCTCCATCTGTCGCCATCTCTTTGCCGTTGTGCCGTTTAACCGGCTGATTTTCGCCTTCTCTTCGCCGCGATCCCAGATCAGCCGGCCGGGCTTCGCTGCGGCCATTTCTTCGGAATATACGCGCAATACGGATCGCTCTCCAACTCGTCCCCGGTCACGGCGTAAGCTCTGGCCCGGGAGCCGCCGCACAGCTCCTTGAATTCGCATGCTCCGCACTTCCCTTTCAGCAGCGATTTGTCGCGAAGCCGCTGCAGCACGAGAGAATTGCGGTAGATGTCCGTCAGTGACTGCTCCCGAACGTTCCCGCAGGAGATCGGCAGGAACCCGCTCGGGTACACGTCTCCGATATGGCTGATGAAGACGAAGCCGTCCCCGTCGTTGACCCCTTTGTGCGCGCGCCCGAGCAGGTCGGCCCTTTTCGTCCCGGCTTGTTCCTGCCCCGCTCCCGACCGCATCTTCTCCTGCATGAACACCCGGCGAAAATGCGGAGCCTCCGTCGCCTTCACTCCGTACGGCATGCGCTGCTGAACGCGGAACAGCCACTTCATCACCTCTTCGTGCTGTTCCGGGGAGATCATGTCCTTCTCCATCCCGCGTCCGGTCGGAACGAGGAAGAAGACGCTCCACAGCACGGCGCCCATCTCCTTCACCTTCTCGGCCGTCGCTTCGAGATCGTGCAGATTGTACTGCGACACCGTTGTATTGATCTGGATCGGAATTTGCATCTCCTGCAAGTATTCGATCCCTCTCATCGTCAGATCGTAGGAGCCCTTCGTCCCGCGAAAATGATCGTGGATTTCCGCCCGGGAGCCGTCCAGGCTGAACGCCCAGCGCGACAGTCCGACTTCCTTCGCCTTGCGGATCGCATCCCGCGTCACTCTCGGGGTGGCGCTCGGCGTCAACGATACGGGCAGCTTCTTCTCCTCGATCGCATATTGGGCCAGCTCGAACAGATCCGGTCTCATCAGCGGATCTCCCCCGGTGAATACGAACAACGGATTGTCCATCTCCGCGATGCTGTCGATCAGCTTCTTGCCCTCTTCCAACGTCAGCTGGCGGGGATCGGCGCGATACTGCGCTTCGGCCCGGCAATGCAAGCATTTCAGCGCGCAGGCTCGGGTCACTTCCCAGATGACGATAAACGGATTTACGTTGTAATCTCTCTCTCGAACGATCGACGACATGACGTCGCCTCCTTTCGGACTGCTTCTCTCTTTCCTTAGCCTAGAGGAGTTTGCTTCCGTTAGCTGTGAGGCTCATCACATTCCCGCCTTCCTTTACAAGTTGTTACAGATTTGCGACAACCTCAAATACGTGTTCCCTGTCACATTTGCACGCTTGTCTTTCTTGTATTGTGAAATTAATCACATTGAAAGGAATGATTCGCATGCGCAAACCTTGGATCACCTTAGTCTCGCTCGCCGTTGCCGCCTTGCTTATCCTGCCCGCCTGCCAGCGGCAGGACGCTTCCTCCAAGACGATTCATGAAAACGCTGCAGCGAAAACGGCGGTTGCCCCCGTCGCCTCCGCTGCGGCGAATCGGATCAATCAGCCTCCGGTAGAGCCGATCGTCAAGAGAAACGGCAGCATCGTGGAAATCGAGATGACGTCGCAGGTGACGGATATCGAGATTTCCAAAGGCGTCGTCTACAACGCCTGGACGTTTAACGGAACGGCGCCCGGCCCGGTCCTTCGGGTCAAAGAAGGGGATACGCTCAAATTTACCTTAAAAAATCTCGACCCCGACATTCCGCATTCGATGGACTTCCATGCCGTTCACGCGGCGCCGAGCAAGAAATTCATCAACGTTCTGCCCGACGAGCAAGGCACATTCGAATACCCGGCCAACTCCCCCGGCGTATTCATGTACCACTGCGGCACCGCTCCCGTGCTTCAGCACATCGCCAACGGGATGTACGGCGTCATTATCGTCGAACCGGAAAACGGCTATCCGTCGGATGCGGAGATCGACCGTTCGTATACGATCGTGCAGAGCGAATGGTACGCGGAGAACGACATGGACGCGATGCTGAACGCCGAGCCGGAATACGTCGTGTTTAACGGCAACGACTACGGTTTGAAGGAAAAACCGCTGCTGGCGAAGGTCGGAGACACGGTCCGGCTGTACGTCAACAACGTCGGCCCGAACGAAGTGTCATCCTTCCACGTCGTCGGCACCATTCTGGATCGGGTGTACGTAGACGGTCACCCGGACAACTTGATGCACGGTCTGCAGACGATCATGCTTCCGGCCAGCGGCGGTGCGGTCGTCGAGTTCACCGTCACGGAAGAAGGCGATTATCCGATCGTCACCCACCAGTTCAACCACGCATCCAAAGGCGCCGTCGCCATTCTGCGAATCACCGCGGACGGCACGGACGACGGATCGGCGGCTATGGGCCACTAAACCCGCCGCGACACGCATAGAACGAACGATGAACAGAAACGGGGGAACGGATCTCCCCCGTTTCTGGTCGTTTATCCGAGACTTTTGGCCTTTCCTACCTCCGCCCATCGGCAACCCCTGATACACATGCCGATCAAACGAATCGTCCGGAACAGCTTCAGAGGAACCTGGTCCCCCAATTCCGCCCTGTCGATCCGCTGCATATCCTCATACGAAAATCCCTGCATCCGTCTGCGCCTCCCTTGGTTGCCCCCGCCTTCGCTTGGGGCTGTGATCAATGTCATCCTATCACACCGCCATTGTCCAAGGTGTGAGGGTGGTCACAGTCGCCCGGCTTCATTTGGATTAAAGTGAGAGAGAGCAAGACGACAAGGAGGCAGACATATGGTTATCAAGCTGGACGGCGATCCGATCATGGAGAAAATGAAGGAGCTCTGCGAGACGTTGCTCGGGCAAGCAGGCTACAAGGAATTGCGCGATTCGATCGACCATTTCGCTTCGGACGAATCGTCGCTGCAGCAGTATGAGCGCTTTATGGAGAAGCATCAGCATCTGCGGCACAAGGAGGACGCGGATATCGAGCTGACGTCCGAGGAGATCGCCGATTACGAGCAAGAAGAGCGGGCGCTGTACGACAATTCCGTCATTCGCAAGTTTCTGTACGCCCAGCGCGAGTTCGGTCAGCTTCACGATAAGATCAGCCAATATTTCACGAAAACGGTCGAGCTCGCCCGCCTCCCGGAGCCGGGCGACCTCAAGAAAGGCGACTGCGGCTGCGGCGGCAGCTGCGGAAGCGGCCACAGCCACTAGGGCGCTAGCGAACGGACCCGGCTTCCGCCGCCCGCCCCCCTATCGCATACGCAAGCCAGAAGGGCATGAATCTCTCCCGCAGCGGAGCGCATTCATGCCCTTCCTTATGTCTTGCCAAAATCTTGCCAAAATCTTCCAATACCCCTGCTACCCCCGCCTGCCCAGAGCGCGCGGAAACAGAACGTCGTCTTCGAGCGCGGCGTGGAGAGCCAGATCCGTTTCCAGCTCCTGCAGCTTCTCGTAAGCCAGCTTATACGTCGGGCATGCCCACTCCGGCAGTTCGTAATCGTTTGTCACCGTCCGAAGCCGAGCCAGCGTCTCCTCGCAGGACTGATGATCGCTCTCCAGCGCTCGGACCATCCTCTCCGCTTGCCGCAGGCTCTCATAGGAAGGCTCCCGCTCCAGCTTGCCGATCAGCGGAAACATATCCTTCTCCTCCCGAGTCAGATGCAGTTCGAGCTCCCTGCGCACCTCGGAGACCAGCTTGCGCACTTCGCCCAGCTCCGGCTGATAGCTTCCGTGGACGCTCTCGATCGTCCGCGCGTATTGGTCGATTTCGGGCAGCGCCTTGTACAAATACGCATGGTGGACGTTCACGATGTAGTCGATCAGATCGCCCAAGCTTGCCTTTTCCCATCGTTGGCTTGTTTTTTCGTTCATCGCAATCACCTCCGCAACCCGTTAATTCAAGTTACCCGGGACCGATTTCATCACTTTGCCTGTCTGCAGCGCTTGCATCGTGGTAACGGGCGGCCTGATGAGCTTCATCCGCTTCTCCTCCTTCTTTATTCGACATGATCGTTCCATAGCAGCCCCAGCGCCCGCTTCAGCTTCCTCTTCTCGTGCGGACAAGGCCGCTTGCCCGTTCTCATCCGGTACAGCGGGCAATGGTTGCCCTGGCATGCGGGACGGTAAAAACACGCTCGGCATACCGCGTCCTGCTCTTCGCCCGAATCCGTCCATAACGCGATTTTGTCGCGATCCAGCCGCATCGTTCCGTCCCGTCCCAGCTTGCCGACCTGATTCGCTTCGTCGTCCAGCGCCACGGAACATTTGTACAGACTGCCGTCCGTTCCAACGACCATGGCGTTCGGCTTGGCCGCGTAGCAGACCGATCCTGCCGGCATGAGCGCGTCCGCAACCGCTCCGCTGATCGGCAGACCGGCCTGACGGCCGTATTCGGCGAGTTCCCATAGATAGCGGTCGGACGCCGTCCTGTCGCAGACGGGCAGCTGGGCGTCCCGAGGGCCGCCCCACCGCCCGACCGGCCGAACCAGCAATCCGAAGCGGCGATCCCCGCCCAGCAGAGCGGACAATTCATTTAGCCACGTCTTCAAGCCGGCAATGTTATCCTCGTCGAAGTTGACTCGAAGATCGACCGTATATTCTGCGTCCAGGGAGCGCAGCTCTCTCAAATTGTCCATAATCGTCCGATAAGTCCCGCCGCCGCCGCGAAGCTTCCTTCTGCGGTCGTGAACGCCGGCTTCTCCGTCGACGGTGATCATGTATCGGCGAACTTGGCGTTCGATCAACGCGGCAAGCTTCTCCTTGGTCAGTCCGTAGCCGTTGGTGGACATATCCGCCGAATACCGGGCGCCGCCTCGCCTGCAGCTGTCCATGAAGCTGTCGGACAATTCCGCAATCGCATCGAACGCAAGCAGAGGCTCTCCCCCGAACCAGCTGACCGACAGATGGCCGACGCGCTCCGCCGCTTTCCGAACGTATGTCTTAAGCCCTTCGATGACGTCCCTTGTCATCGCACCGCGCTTAAACGTCTGATAGCAATACGCGCAGCGGAAGTTGCACGCCTCCGTCGGCATCAGGACAAGGTGCATCGTCCCCGCCGTCTTAAGCGCCTCGTGAAATTTCGAGGCCCGCCGCAGCTCGTCCGCGTCGGCCGGAACGAGAAAACCCGCGGCCAGCAATTCCCCGGCCAACCCCTCCGCATCCTCCGGCGTCTCGATTACTCCGTTTAACAAGCGGGCAACCTCGCCTTGCTCCTCGGAAGAGACGGATGCCAGCGCTCCGGTATAGGAGTTGTACAGCATTCCCCCGACGCCTCGATCGCCTTCGACGCTTATGAACCGGGTATACCGGGAAGCTACCCAATGCTGCCCCTCGCCAACGCGGACCGTCATGCGGGGCTTGCCGCTTCCGCCAGCCCGCTCCGCTTCCTGCTCGACAAATCCTCCCCTCCCTTCCGTCGCGATGTACTCGGTCGCTAATGTACCATATCCGAAGACCGCCCGATGTGACGACGGTCACCCTATGGATTTCAAAAATAAAAATCGTCGACTTTGTGATTTTTATCACTTTACCGAAACAATATGTTGTATTACTATTCTTTTCATCGCCTATATATGGTGTTGATGGAACCAAGGAGGTGAGACAGCGCTTATTTTCACGAAGGAGGGGACTTGGGGATGCTCGCTTTCTATCCCGGATTTACTCGCACGTTCGACGATTTGCCTTGGCGCGTGTCTTTGCTTATCCACAGCTGGAACGGCTGCAATATGCGCTGCTTCGGCTGTCACAATTACGACGAGCTGATCGCCGCCAAACCGGACACGACCCGGCTGACCGCCGCTCAGGCCGTCGAACGCATTCGGGCGAGCGCCGGGCTGTTCGACGCCCTGCTCGTCAGCGGAGGGGAATTTCTCGTCAACCGTACCGCCGATATGGCCGATTTCTTCAGCCAAGTGCGCGACGCGTTCGACGGTACCGTTATCGTGTACACGAACGGCACTTATCCGCGCAAATTGCGGATGCTGCTCGATCTTAGACTGATTGACGGCGTACATATCGATATGAAGCTTCCCTATCATCTGCTGGACCCCGTCGAAGACTCCGACGTCTATGAAGCGATTATCGGAACGGCGCCTTCCCGCCGAATGCGCCGGGACATGCTGGAGTCCGTGGAAGCCGTCATCCGGCACAACGGCGAGGCCAGCCAGGTACGAACCGTGCGATACCCGCTGCTGAGCGACGAATACTTCGAGAAGATCCGCGCTTACGTGAACCAATTGAACGCCAAGCACGGCAGTCGCGTTCCCTACTTTCTGAATCCGTATTATCCTCCGCAAGCCGCGCGGGGGCACTCACACTTTTGAATGGAGGATTCGCCATGTTCAACCGTACAGAAGAAATCATCGAGACGTTCACTTCCCCGTCGGAAACGAAGCAAGCCGATTATTTGAAACGGGAAAACAGCAACTTCGTCTACTCCCTGCCGCTGCTCCGGCACAATCTGACTAACTTCTCGGAGGAGCGCTATCTTCTGGACAACGTGCTGCCGGCCGCGCTGACCGAGCTGTATAGAGACGGCGTCGTCTACATTCACGACAAGCAGCTCAGCCCTTACTGCCTGAGCGTGTCTTGCAAGGACATCGCGACCAAGGGCATTCCCACGCTGGCCAAAAACATGATGAGCTCGAAGCCGACCCGCAAGCTGGACACGCTGCTTCGGCATTTCAGCAACGTCGTCGTGCTCATGTCCCAGCAGGTGTCCGGAGCGGTCATGCTGTCGCAGATGACGACGATCTCGGCCTCTTATCTGTACGCGGAGGAACGCATTCACGGCCGCAGCTTTACGGACGACGAGCTGACGCAATTGTTCCAGAGCCTGATCTGGGAGATGAATATGCCGCTGCGCGGCGGCTCCCAATCGGCGTTCACCAACATTACGCTCGAATTCGGCAAGCCGTCCGACGAGATCAAGGACGAGCTCGTGATTATCGGCGGGGCGCCGCTCGACATCTCCTATAGCGACATCCCCGCCTCCTACTTCGACCGGATCAACAGCGCCGTCATCGAAGTGATGAAGCAGGGAACGGGAAACGGCATTCCGTTCACCTTCCCGCTGCTGACCGTGCCGATCGACGACGATTTCGACTACGGCAACCGCCTGTTTCTGGAGCTGCTCGACGGGATGTACCGCTGGGGCGGCGTCTACTTCGAGAACTTCCGCACCGCTCCGTTCCGGGATGAACGCTATACCCGGCTGAATCCCTACTTGAAGCCGCGCGATCCGGAAGCGAGCCGCAGCCTGTGCTGTCGGCTGCAGATCGACTTGAACGTGCTGTCCCGGGTCGGCAGCGGCATCTTCGGCAGCTCGACCGGCTCTACCGGCGCGGTGCAGGTGTTGAACTTGAATCTGAACAGAATGCTGCTCGAATACGGCCATGACGAAAAAGCGCTGTTCTCCAAAATCGCCGAGATTCTGAACATCATGCAGGAAGGCCATATGGCGAAGCGGAAATGGATCGAACGCAACAAGGAGCTGTATCCGACCTTCTTCGCGTTTAACCGCGACTTGTCCAATTATTTTAACGTGTTCGGCGTGGCGGGCATGCACGAGGGACTGATCAACGCCGGATATGCGGGAGGAATGAACAACGAGGCGGGCAAACTTCTGGCTCATCGGATCATGCAGTTCATGACGGAACAGATTAACGAATTTATCGTGAGAGATCGCGTCGCCTGCGGCATCGAATATGCGCCCGGCGAGAACGCGGCGATCAAGCTGGCCCGCCACGACGTCAAATGGGCGCGGAGCCGGAGCCGCGACATCTTCGTGCAGGGCTCGGGGGACCACGTCTACTTGACGTCCGGCTGCATGCTGCCCTTCAGCGAAGACGACTTCGTCCGGCAGATCGAGAACAGCGCGGAATTTCAAGCTTACGCCACTTCGGGAAGCATTCTGCACCACTTCCTGGAAAGCAAAGTGCCGCCCGAGCGGCTCGCGGACTATTTGCGAAAAATCTTCGACAAACCGATCCAGTACATCACCTTGACGCCGACTTTGACGAGCTGCCTTTCCTGCAATCAGCAGATCGTCGCCGACGACGGAAGGAACGTCGAGCTCTGTCCGGTATGCGGCAGCGACGACCTCGCGACTTACAGCCGGGTCATCGGCTACGTTAAAATGATCGCCCGCAAGAAGATCCAGGTCGACGAAGAAGGCTGCTACTCGGGACAGTTCAACTTCTGGAGCAAAGCCCGACGCTTCGACTGGAATACGCGCAAACGATTAAAGGAAGAAACTCTGCAGACGGAAAAGGAAGAAACGCTCCAACTGCAATAAATAGCCGTATAACGAGCAAGCCCGATCTCGCCAACGAACGTTCCGGCGAAATCGGGCTTCTTCTTTATTTATGAAAAAGAAAAACGGTCAACAACAAAAATTGCAGCGCCCCGGCGATCTCCATAATGCCGACCTTGGCCGGTCTCATCGTTTTGCCGGCGTATACGAACACTCGCAATGCTGGGAATACGAACGGAATCGTCATCAGCGGATAGCCCATTACCCATGGAAGCGCAAGGGCCAGCACATGGTAGATTTTCGCGTATGCGATCCAGCGGGCATTCAGCCTCTCCCTGAACACGGTCTTGACGAAGAACGCCGTTCCCATGAAATAGGCGAAGTTAAGCGCCACAAGCGCGGCCAGCTCGGCGCCCCATTCCCCGCCGCCGGCCAAGTAAGCCGCAGCGGCGGCAAGCGAGAAGCTGACGATGGCGCACAGGTCGTTCAGCAGCGCCCGCTCTGACTTCCGCTTCGAGTGCCAGACGTTCACCGCGAGCAGCGCGGCCAGAGGAATTCCGAAGTAAGCCAGCTCCGGCCGGTCGATCAGAGGCGGGATCAGGCACGCCAGCGCGCCGAGCGCGTATCCCGCTCCCCATTTCAGCATATAAGCCCGGTTCGCCGCTCTCTTCACGGCTTGCAGAAGCGGATACGAGGCCAAATATAAGAGCAGCCAACCGGCGAACAGCGGCAAATGAATCCATTGCGGAGTTCCGGCCGCCATGCCGACCAGGAACGGCACGCTGACCATCGCCCATCCGCCGTGTTCGTGAGGGATCACCAGCTTTTTCTTCTTTTTCATCGTCACTCCCCCGTTACCGGTCTGCCGCCTCCCGCGACTCGAGCGCAAGCAGACTTTCGTATTGCTCCGGCGTATTCAGATTCAGAATAAACCGCGGATCGATGCCCCGGCGCAGGAACTCGGCCGCCGCCGCCTTCTCGCAGCGGATCGCGTCCAGAAACCCGCCGACCCGGAATTGTCCTCGGCTGAACAGATACGGTATCCGTTCGACGCAGCTTTTGTCGTACACGCCGTGGAACGGATACATTCGTTCGTTGAAGTACGGAATCGCCGCTTCGCTGCCTGTGTCCGCCTTAATCTCCAACAGCGTCCGGGCGGCCTGCGGAGATAAGAACGGCATGTCGCAAGCGACGATCCAGATGTTCATATGGCTCGAGAGCGACAACGCGGCGTGAATTCCGCCGAGCGGCCCTTTATCGGGATAGAAGTCCGTAATGATTCTAACCTCGTTGTCCACGAGCGGAAGGAACGTCCTCGGCTCGTTCGTGACCAGTATAATCTCCGAGCATATTTTCCTCAACTCTTTCAGTTGCCGGTGAATCAACTTCTCCCCGCGGAACGGCAGCAGCGCCTTATGGGGGCCGCCCATTCTCCGGCTTCTTCCTCCGGCCAGAATCACGCCGGAGAGGCAAACGTTCTGGTCAATCGGCAGTCGATCGGTCGTATCCACATCGCATTCCTCCGGATTCGCATGGAATAATCGCGCTTCTCCCCGCTATCCCATTATCGTCCTCGCCGATCGACTTCCTCTATGACATAACTCACAGCCATTCCGGCCAAAATTCATTAATATGTTGAAAACCGATCCCAATGATGGATACATCTTGCTTGGATTT
This sequence comes from Cohnella sp., assembly GCF_041641335.1. Classification (NCBI taxonomy): domain Bacteria; kingdom Bacillati; phylum Bacillota; class Bacilli; order Caryophanales; family Paenibacillaceae; genus Cohnella; species Cohnella sp. The sequence goes on from NZ_JBEPYQ010000007.1 coordinate 18,748, forward strand.
CCGATACAATTAAGACGGTATAGATCCGATATACGAGGAGGATGTCCATGAGCAAGGATAAAGCGTCCGCTTTCCTGCATCAGGTCCCGTTGTTCCACGATTTGAACCCCCAGGAGATGGCGCGGGTCGAGGAAATTACGATCTCCCGTTCCATCTCGAGAAGATCCGTCATTTTTACCGAAGGCAGCGAGAAAGAGGCCGTCTACTTCATCAAGAACGGTTTGGTGAAAACCTATAAAACGGACGAGAACGGTCACGAACAGATCGTTTCCTTCCTGAAAACCGGCGACATGTTCCCGCATACCGGCTTCTTCAACCAGAATCCGTACCCGGCCACGGCCGAAGCGATCGTCGACACGCAGCTGCTGGCGATTCCCGTCAAAGTATTCGAACGGCTGATGATGAATACCCCGTCGATCGCGATCAAGATGATGCGCGTGATGGGCGACAAAATCCGGGAGCTGCAGGAGAAGCTGCAGGTGCTCTCCGGCCAGGACGTCAAGCACCGGGTGCTGTCGTTCCTGCTCCAGCTCGCGGAACATCACGGGGACGTTAAGGACAACAAAATTACGATCAATCTGCCGATGACCCACCAAGAGATCGCCAACTCTATCGGAACGACGAGAGAGACGATCAACCGGCTGCTCAGTCAGTTCAACAAAGACGAACTGCTCGAAGTCGATCGCAGCCGGATCGTCATCATCGATCTGGAAGCGTTAAAGCAGCAGAAGGAAATCCGGTAACCCGAACCGCGATTACAGCCGGCCTTCTTCGACCCGCGGGAACAGCACGTTGTTCTCCAGATGGATATGCTCGAACAGATCCGCTTCCAGCTCGACCAGCTTGCCGAACGCCAGCGTATACGTCGTGCAAGCTTCCGGCGGCAGAGCGTAACCGTCCGTCGTCTCTCTCATTTCCTTCAAATAGTCGCCGACGACGCTGTGGTCCTTCTCCAGGTCGTCCAGCCCCGCGACCGCCTTCTCCCTCGCCTCCGCGCTCGGCTCGGCCGCGTAGCTCCTCAGCAGCGGGAAGAGCGCTTCTTCTTCGGCGATCAGATGCTGGTCCAGCTCGATTTTCATTTGATGAAACCGTCTATGCAGCGAGGAAAGCTCGGGATGTCCGGCTCCGTGGACGCGAAGCACCTTCGTCAACAGCTCGCTGATGTGCGGCAGCTCCTTCTTCACATAGCCGTGATGCCGGGCGACGATATGATCGATCAGATCCGCGATCGGCGCCGTCTTCCAATCGGCCTCTCCCGCTTCGGCCTTGGCGATCGCTTCCGCGTATCCCGCGTTCAGACGGCTTACAAGCTCCCCCAAGTTCAACCCTTGGCCGAGGGCGGCTTCGGACAACGGCCGATCCCCGCCGCAGCAGAAGTCGATTTTCGCCTCCTTGAACAGATGGCTTGCTCCCGGGTAATCGGCCACGATGTTGCCGATTTTCTCTTCTCCGTTAAATCTTTGGCTCATATCCGATCCTTCCTTTCGTTTTTTTCTGTAGGTTCACCCCCAGTATAAGCGCAGCGGAATGTCCAGCCTGTGATGTAGAACACACTTTATTTGCCCATAAGGCCGAAGATGTGAGGTGAATCACACTTGACGTTTCGTTCCCCTGTTATACTTGCTCCAACGTATCCTGGAGGTGGCTCACGTGATTACCGCGCCAAGGCAAGCCGACTGCAATCCGATCCGCAACTCTTCTCTCTTTTCCGGCGATAATCTGCAGAAACTGCAACAAATTATGTACTTCCAGAATCTGAATTCGAACGTCAACGTCTTCCGCGAAGGAGACGCCGCCGGCAGCCTGTATTTCATTCAATCGGGCAAAGTCAAATTGACGAAGCTGTCGGAGGAAGGCAAGGAATACATTATGTCCCTGTTCCATGGAGGGGATTTCTTCGGTCAGCTCGACGCCTCGTCCAGATCGGTCCACCAATTCACCGCCACGACGATCGAGAAGTGCGTCGTCGGCGTGTTTCAGCGAAGCGACTTGGAAGTGCTGCTCTGGCAGCATGGCGACTTGGCGATCGAATTCGTCAATTGGATGAGCTTCATGCATCGGTTGACCCAGACGAAATTCCGCGATCTGGTCATGCTGGGCAAACCGGGCGCCCTCTGCTCCACCCTGATCCGTCTGTCCAACACATACGGACGCCAGGACGAGAAGGGCATCCACATTACGATGAAGCTGACGAACGCAGAATTGGCCGACCACATCGGCTGCGCGCGGGAGAGCGTCAACCGGATGCTCGGCGAGCTGCGCAAAGCGGGGGCCATCTCCATGAACGACGGAATGATCACCGTTACGGATTTGCCCTACCTGCAGTCGGTATGCCGGTGCGAATTGTGTCCCAAGGACCTGTGCCGCATGTAATTCGCGCCCGGCGAATCTCCTGAAAGTTCATGTTTCCGTTTGAATCAAAAATAGCGTAACGATTCGGACAGGTGTGATGCGCATTACATCCCCGTCTGTTTCGCCGCGCTAAAATAATGGAAACATTTTACTTTTGGGAGGTATATCAAGTGAATACGAAGTCGTTGGCGCTTTGCACCGTGCTCGTTACGTACATACTGATTGTGTTCGGGGGTTACGTCGCATCGTCGGAATCGGGCATGGGCTGCGGTCCGGATTGGCCCTTGTGCAACGGCGTTCTCGTTCCCGTTCTGCGCGGAGAGACGCTGGTCGAATACGCGCACCGGGTCGTCGGCGCCGTTCTGGCCGTCCTGAATCTGATGTTGTGGTACAAAATCGTCAAAAAAACCGATCAAGCCGGTCCCGTGCGAGCCGCGGCCAACTGGTCGCTCGCGCTGCTCGGCCTGCAAATTCTGTTCGGAGCGCTTGTCGTCGTGCTCGATTTGCCTTCGATCGTCATTTCCGCCCATCTGCTGATCGCCATGGCTTATCTTGCGCTCGTTATGCTCGTATGGCGGACGGTCGATCGGCCTCTCGACATTTACGCGTCCGTCGACGGACAGAACAGAACTTACATTCGGCACGTTCATGCGATACTCGGGCTCATGCTGCTGACGATAGCCGTCGGCGCCTACACGAAACACGAAACCTACGGACTCGCCTGCGGCTGGCTGGAATGCGGCGAGAGCTGGCTTCCCGAATCCCTTCCGCAAACGGTGCAGACGATCCATCGGATCGCCGCAGCCGCCGCGGTTGCGTATATCGGGTTATTGGCGTTCCGGGTGATGGTCCGCAACGAGCCGTCCGGCTTGAAAATCCGGATGCTGGCTTGCGCCGCGCTGGCCGCCGCGCAGATCATTGCCGGGATATTGACCGTCCTGTATGAGCTGGACATCGCCTGGGCGGTAATCCACCTGGCGATTGCGACGGCGCTGTTCGCTTGTCTCGTCGAGGTGCGAATTTGGCTGAAATTGCACGGTTCCGACGAATAGTCGCCCGAGCGGCGAGGCTGTCCCATAAGCCAACCAAGTTGCTGTGAAAGATAATCGATGATAAAGGGGCAAGGGGTATGTACCTCCTTCCGATGCTATACGCTTCTGAAACTTGAATGGGTAAACCCGTGAAAAGGTGGTTTCAGAAGCGTAGGAGGCATTCTCCAGGAGGTACATACCCCTTCTTTGTCTATCGATCATCTCAAGCAACTCTGCTTATGGGACACCCTCCGTGGCGAAGCTATGCCGAGCCGTTCCTGCGGCGATACAGCACATAGCTTCTTCTTAAATAGCCCAAAGGCAAGCTGAACACGTGAACGAGCCGCGTAAACGGAAAGACGAGATACAGGACAAACGTCGTCAAAATGTGGATCTTGAATCCGATCGGGACCGTCTCCATCAGCGCGGGATCCGGTTGCAGCACCAGCACTCCCCGCAGCCAAGGGTTGATCGTCGTTCGGTAATCGAAGTCCCCGTGGCTCAGGGAGTTCCCCGCCGTTGCCGCCAGTCCCGTGAACAGGACGACGACGAGAACGAGGAGCGCCACCCGGTCGCCCGCGCTGCTCGTCGCGCGAATGCGGGCGTCGGCATATCTGCGGTACAGCAGAATGAGCGAGCCGACGAACGCGGCGATGCCCGCGGGCATCCCGCCGGCTATCGCCGCAAGGTGATACAGCTCGTCGCTGATCCCCAGCCACCGATACACTTCCACAGGAACGAGCAGCCCGGCGATATGTCCGCAGAACACGGCCAGGATGCCGTAATGAAACAGCAGACTTCCCCATTTCAGCTTGCGCTTCTCCAGCATTTCGCTGGATTTGGACGTCCAGCTGAACGGGTTGGTCGCATACCGCCAGATCAACCCGGCGATAAAGAGCGTCAGCACCACGTACGGCAAGGCGCCCCACAGCAATACCTCCATCGCTTAATCTCCTCCTCTCGCCGATAATATCGCTTCTTTATGCGCTTCGTTCGGAGGCTTCGCGGGAACGATCCGCAACAGCAATTCCATTAACGGCGCATACGGGCTGTTCGCTTGCTCCAGCTTGCGGCGAATCGATTCCAGCGCCGTCGTTCTGGCTCCCAGCAGCGCCCCGGACGACTCCCAGGGAGCGGCCGAAGCGAATTCCAGCATAAGCGGAAGGTAATCGGGAAGCTCTCCCCCCGCCAGCTCGAAGCCTGCGGCGGCATATTGCCGCTTCAATTCCAGCAGCGCCGGCCCCCGATCGCGCTCTTCTCCATGCTGTTCGTAGGTTAAATACAGGTTGGACGTCTTGCCGAAATCGAACGTTCGCACATAGCCGTCCTGCCACCGCATATCGTCAGACTCCTCCGCCAGTCGAAGAAAGGCGGCAAGAGTCGCGGCGGCATCCGGGTCCGGGAGGGCTTCCGCTTCCTCCCGGAACGCCGGAAGCCGCTCCCTCCAATCCCGGTCGGGGTATTGAAGCAGATAAGCCAGAAGCCAGCAGGTCGTCTGGGTCGTCTCGATATCCATCCGCAGCTCCTCCTCGGTCAAAATACGCCGCACGCGCCCGGTCCGCCCATGAAATCGAGACCGCAGCCGCCCTGCTCGTTGTACAGATCGGCCACCTGCTCGCGATGGGCCGGCGGAATGACGAAGCGATCGTCGTATTTGGCGATGGCGAGCAGCCGGTACATGTCCTCCACCGTCTGCGCGCTCTGCCCGATCGTCTCCAGCAGAGCCGGATCGCTGACGCGTCCTGTCTGCTTGTTGCGCATATGAATGCGCATGACCGCCATTTTGCGCAGCACCTCGCGGATCAACTCGGAATCTCCCGCGGTCAGCAGGTTGGCCAAATAGTCGACCGGAATCCGCATGCTGTCGATCGCCGGGAAAATATCGTTCGGATCCAGCGCGCTGCCCTTGCCTTCGATCCGATTCGTGATCGGGCTCAGCGGCGGAACGTACCAGACCATCGGCAGCGTCCGGTATTCCGGATGCAGCGGCAAGGCGATTCGCCATTCCATGACCATCTTATAGATCGGCGAACGCTGAGCGGCCTCGATCCAGTCTTCCGGAATGCCTTCCTTGCGCGCTTCCGCGATTACTTCGGGATCGTGCGGATCGAGGAAGATGCCCATCTGGGATTCGTACAGATCCTGCTCGTTCTCTACCGAAGCGGCGGCTTCCACTTTGTCCGCGTCGTAGAACATCAAGCCGAGATAGCGGATGCGCCCGACGCAGGTCTCGGAGCAGATCGTCGGCAGGCCGGCTTCGATGCGCGGGAAGCAGAGCGTGCACTTCTCCGCCTTGTTCGTCTGCCAGTTGAAGTACACTTTCTTGTACGGGCAGCTCGACACGCAGAACCGCCACGCCCGGCATGCATTCTGGTCAACCAGCACGATGCCGTCCTCGTCCCGCTTGTACATCGCTCCCGACGGACAGGACGAGACGCAAGCCGGGTTGATGCAGTGCTCGCATATACGCGGCAAATACATCATGAACACCTGCTCGAAGTCCATCTTGATGGACTCCTCCAGGCCGCGCATGTTTGGATCTTCCATTCCCGTCACATGCGCGCCCGCCAAGTCGTCCTCCCAGTTCGGTCCCCACTCGAGGTTCATGTACGAGCCGGTCACCGTCGATTTCGGCCGCGCCACCGGCTGATGCTTCTTGGCGGGACTGTTCGTCAGCTTCTCGTATTCATACGTCCACGGCTCGTAATAGTCGTCGAGCGTCGGCTGATCCGGGTTATGAAAAATGTTCAGCAGCCGCTTGCCCCGGCTTCCCGATTTCAGCTCCAGCTTGCCTTTCCTCAGCTCCCAGCCGCCTTTGTAGCGCTCCTGGTCTTCCCACTGCTTCGGATACCCGATGCCCGGCTTCGTCTCGACGTTGTTCCAGTACATGTACTCGGCTCCCGGACGGTTCGTCCACGTGTTTTTGCACGTTACGCTGCACGTATGGCAGCCGATGCATTTGTCCAGGTTCATGACCATGCCAACCTGAGCTTTAATCTTCAAGCCAGTCCACCTCCTGCAGCTTCCGAATGATGACGTGCAAATCCCGCTGATTGCCGGTTGGACCGTAATAGTTGAAGCCGTAGCTTAACTGCGCATAGCCGCCGATCATATGCGTCGGCTTGACATGGATGCGGGTCGGGCTGTTGTGCGTGCCGCCCCGCGTCTCGGAGATCGGCGTGCCCGGCACGTTGATATGCCGGTCCTGGGCGTGGTACATGAACGCCATGCCGCGCGGAATCCGGTGCGAGACGACGGCGCGCGCGACGACGACGCCGTTGCGGTTGAAGCATTCGATCCAGTCGTTGTCGGCCACTTCGGCCTCTGCGGCGTCTTCGTAGTTCATCCATACCGTCGGTCCGCCGCGGAACAGCGTCAGCATCGGCAAGGCGTCATAGTACATGCTGTGAATCGACCATTTGTTGTGCGGCGTCAAGTAGTTCAGGACGATTTCCTTTCCGCCTTGAACCGGACGCTTGCTGTTCGGATGGAACGGCGTATGCTTCAGCGTCGGCTTGAACGTCGCCAGCGTCTCGCCGAATTCGCGCAGCATCTCGTGATCGATGTAGAACTGCTGCCGACCCGTGAGCGTGCGCCATGGAATGAGGCGCTCCACGTTCGTCGTGAACGGGGAGTAGCGGCGTCCGCCCTTCTCCGAGCCGCTGAAGGCCGGCGAAGTAATGACCGTCTTCGGGCGGGAGGTGATCTCCTCGAACGTGAAGCATTCTTCCGCGCGTTCTTCGGCCAGATCCTTCAGCTCAAGCGCGGTTTTCTTCTCCAGCGCTTCCCACGCCCTTACGGCCATATGGCCGTTCGTCGTAGAAGACAGCGTCAGAATCGCCTCGGCGACGCGGCGGTCGGTGCTCAAGTCCGGACAGCCCTCGCCCAGCCCTTGCCGCACGGTGCCGAGAACCCGCTTCAGCTTCTCGTATTCCGGCGCGGCCGACCAGGAGATGCCCTTCGTTCCGATCGGCTTGTCTTTAACCAGCGGGCCGAGCGCGATCATCTTCTCGTAGACGGCCGCGTAGTCACGCTGCACGACATGGAAGTGAGGCATCGTGCGGCCCGGAATCGGCTCGCACTCTCCCCTGCTCCAATCGCGGATGCGTCCCAGCGGCTGGGCCAATTCGTCCGGCGAATCGTGCAGCAGCGGCGTCGCCACGATATCGTGCTGCGGCTGATCGAACTGATCTTTGGCCATCTCCGAGAATGTCCGGGCCAGCTCCTTGAAAATATTCCAGTCGGAACGCGATTCCCATTGCGGGGACACCGCGGGATTAAACGGATGAACGAACGGATGCATGTCCGTGCTGCTCAGATCGCTCTTCTCGTACCAGGTCGCCGCAGGCAGCACGACGTCCGAATACAACGCCGTTCCGGCCATCCGGAAGTCGAGATTGACCATCAAATCCAGCTTGCCCTCGGGCGCCTGCTCGGCCCAGGCGATCTCCTCCGGCCGGAAGCCGTTGGCGTCGTCGTTCAGCAAGCCGTTGGTGGTGCCGAGCAGATGCTTCAGGAAGTATTCGTGGCCTTTGCCCGAGCTGGAAATCAGATTCGCCCGCCAGACGAACAGCACGCGCGGGAAGTTCGCCGGATCGTCCGGAGCTTCGATCGAGAACTTCAGATTCCTCGCTTGCAGCTGCCGCGCCACGTAAGCCGAGATCTCCTCGTTCGTGGCCGCCCCCGCCTTGCGCGCGTCGCGATACAGCTCGAGCGAGTTGCGGTCGAACTGCGGATAGGAAGGCAGCCAGCCCAATCTGGCGGCCATCACGTTGTAGTCCGCCACGTGCGCGTAGCGCGCCTTGTCCGCCAGCGGCGAGATCAGGCTGTCTACCTTCATTTCTTCATAGCGCCACTGGTCCGTCGCGAAGTAGAAGAACGACGTTCCGTTCTGCAGCCTCGCCGGTCCGCCCCAATCTCTCGCGAACGCGATCGTCTGCCAGCCTTCCGCGGGACGCAGCTTCTCCTGGCCGACGTAGTGCGCCCAGCCTCCGCCGTTCACCCCTTGGCACCCCGTCATCACGACGAGATTCAGAATCGCCCGGTAGATGACGTCGGAATTGTACCAGTGGTTAATGCCCGCTCCGACGATAATCATGGAACGCCCTTTCGTCTCGTCGGCGTTGCGGGCGAATTCGCGCGCGATCTGCACGACGACGTCGCGATCGACGCCCGTGATGCTCTCTTGCCACGCCGGCGTGAACGGTCTGCTCTCGTCCGGCCCGCGCTCCCCTTCCAGTCCGCGGTCGACGCCGTACTTGGCGAGCACCAGGTCATAGACCGTCGTGACGATGAGAGATTTGCCTCCGCTCACGATTCGTTTGACCGGTATCGTGCGCTCCATCAGATGCCGGCCGTCGTCGTCGAAGTACGGAAGCCGGATCGCCGCCGTCTCGTTATGAACGCCCAGCAGCGACAGTCGCGGCTCGATCGGCTGCTGCCCGTCCGCCGTCTCCATGCGCAAGTTCCAGGTGCCTTCTTCGCCCCATCGGAAGCCGAGACTGCCTTTCGGCACCGCGAGCACTCCGCTGTTGTCGTCGTACACGACCGTTTTCCACTGCATGTTGTTGCCCTTCTCGCCCAGATCGTCCGCGACGAGAAACCTGCCTGCGGAGTAAACCCCGTTATTCTCCTCGATCAGGACGAGATTGGGGAAATCCGTATATTGCTTCGCATATTGAATGAAGTATTCGGTGGGATTCTCGACGTAAAACTCTTTCAAAATGATGTGGCCCATCGCCATCGCGAGCGCGCCGTCCGTACCTTGCTTGACCGACATCCACGTATCGGCGAATTTGACGAATTCCGCGTAGTCGGGGCTGACGGAGACGACCTTCGTCCCGCGGTAGCGCACCTCGGCCAGGAAGTGGGCGTCCGGCGTTCTCGTCATCGGAAGATTGGAGCCCCAGACGACGATGTATCCGGAGTTGAACCAGTCGCTGCTCTCCGGCACGTCGGTCTGATCGCCCCAGATTTGCGGCGAAGCCGGCGGCAAATCCGCGTACCAATCGTAGAAGCTAAGCAGCGGCGAGCCGACGAGCGACAGAAACCGGGAGCCGGCGGCGTAACTGACCATCGACATCGCCGGAATCGGGGAAAAACCGATGATTCTGTCGGGGCCGTACTGCTTGATCGTATGGATCATTGATGCGGAGATAATCTGCGTCGCCTCGTCCCAGGAAGCGCGCACGAGCCCCCCTTTGCCTCTGGCGGTTTTGTACTTCTTGACCAGCTCGGGATTGTCCGCGATGCTCGCCCACGCCCGCACCGGATCGCCCTCCCGCCGCAGCGCTTCCCGCCATAGTTCCAGCAGCGTGCCGCGCACGTAAGGATATTTCACCCGAAGCGGACTGTACAAATACCAAGAGAAGCTGGCGCCCCGCGGGCAGCCGCGCGGCTCGAATTCCGGCATGTCCGGACCGGTGGACGGATAATCGGTCGCCTGGTTCTCCCAAGTGACGATGCCGTCCTTCACGAAAATTTGCCAGCTGCACGAACCCGTGCAGTTGACGCCATGCGTCGAGCGCACGACTTTATCATGCTGCCACCGTCTGCGGTAGACGTCCTCCCAATCGCGGCCGGCGGGCGACACCTCGCTCCAGCCGTCGGAATGCTTTTCCCGTTTGGCGAAATAGTTGAGCTTGCGGAATAGGGGCGTTCTCGACTTGCCCATAGTTCTCCTCCTTGTCTGGATGCGGAGCGCGTTTACCCAGAAATGTCTGTTCCGTAACTAGAAATGTCGGATCCGTAATCTGTAGTTCAATGTATCACCGTGCGGATTCGACAGGCTGTGACCGACATCACCCGTTCATAAATTCGACACATTCCGTTACCCGCCGATTTGCGACATCTGTCTGGCCGTGGGCGTGCGCGACCGGTTTGCCCCGGCCAGCGCGGCGGCCATCTCGTGCGTCTCGGGCTTCTCCTCCAGCGCCCGCCGGAACAGCGCCTCGATCGCGGCCGGATTGCCGGCGTGCTTGCGCACATTGTATTCGTCCGACCAGTACAGGCAGGACTTGATGTTTCCGTCGGCCGTCAGGCGCAGGCGGTTGCAGCTGCCGCAGAAATGATCGCTGACCGGACTTATGAGCCCGAAAGTTCCGGCCGCTCCATCCATGCGGAAGCTGCTGGCCGGGCCGTTGCCGTACACGTCCCCGCAAGGCGAGAAGCGCCAGCCCAGCCTGCGGCAAGTGTCCAACACGTGTTCGAGCGGCAAATATCCGGCTTTCCAGCCGGCGCTCTCGAAGCCGATCGGCATGTATTCGATGAAGCGGATATGAATCGGTTCCTCCCAAGTCATGCGCAGAAACTGTGCTACTTCATCGTCGTTCGTCCCCTTCATCAGCACGACGTTCAGCTTGATCGGATCGAAGCCGACGCGGCGGCTCGCTTGCAGGCCTTCCAGAACTTTGCGGACATCTCCGCCCCTGGTGATCCTCGCGTATTTGTCCGGATCGAGCGAATCGAGACTGACGTTCACCCGCGTGACTCCGGCCTCCTTCAGCCGCTCGGCGAAAGGAGCCAAATAAATCCCGTTCGTGGACAGGGCGATATCCTCGATGCCGGGAATCGCGGACAGCATGGCGATCAAGCGATCGAGTCCCTTCCTGACCAGCGGCTCGCCTCCGGTGAGCCGCAGCTTCTTCACGCCGAGAGGGGCGAGCGTCGCCGCGACCTCGGCGATCTCCTCGTAGGACAGAATGCGATGCCCCGGTTCGAACTGCATCCCCTCTTCGGGCATGCAGTACACGCAGCGCAGATTGCAGCGATCCGTCACCGAGATGCGCAAGTAATCGTGTACTCTGCCGAATCTGTCAACCAATCGTTTCTCCACTCGCTTCACTCTCCTCGGGCCTGTCCTCCCATTCGTCCAGAACTTGCTTCATACGGAGGCGCGCTTCCCGGACGATCCCTTCGATATCCTCGCGGGAAGGCCGGTCCAGATGAATGCCCGCCATCACGGCGACGGTGCGGCGAAGAGCCGATGCCGCCGCCACGGCCAGCTCGGCCGCCAGTCGATCTTCCCGGTGACCGGGCAGCGTCAGCACATCGACATGAACGGCTTCCCCCTCCTTGTCCGACCAGCAGGCCGTCGCCGTCGCGCCGATATGCGCCGCTCCCCCGGTAACGAGAAATACGACGTCTTTGCCCATGCTGTAATGTCTGATCTCCACTTTTTGCGCCTGCTTCGCCTTCGTTCGGCCGCTTGTCATCCGCTTCGCGCCCCTCCGTTGTCTTTAACGCTCCCTAAGTATAGGCAGGCGGATCGCCCATAGCTGTGATCATGATCACCGTCGTCCCGCCGGCGGCCCTTCTGTCACAGACAATTCGCAACTCGCGAAAATCCGTTCCATATGTGATCGCGGTCACATAGACCGCGCATCGCCTGCTCTATAATCGGGATCGTAAAGCTATTCACTCTCGAGGAGGTATGTAAGATGAGTTCATTTGCCGCTACTGTTAACGCCACGGAGTACCCGCCGCACCTTAAGCACAAAGTCATTTTCGAAACGTTCGAACGGCTGGCGCCCGAGGAGGCCATGCTGCTCATAAACGATCACGATCCCGTCCCGCTTCGCTACCAGTTCGAAGCGAATCACGCGGAGCACTTTACGTGGGATTACATCGAGCAGGGGCCTGCGGTATTCCAGGTCAGAATCGGGAAAATCTGATGGCGCGCGTCGATATCCTCGATGAGAAGACGATCAAGATTACGGTAGGCTTGGAAGACGCGGTCTCGATGGTTCGGGAAGCTTCCCTCGGGATCGGCGAATACGCCTCCGAGATCGTAACCATCTACGAGAAGATGCCGGAGTTTCACTATACGTATTTTTGCTTCTACGCTTACGACTCCGCGCGCTTGTTCGAGAGAATGCTCGGAGTCGATCCGAAGATGTACACTTCCTTTTCCCTGGATGCGCCCGACTCTTTCTTCTACTCTCTGTACGGCGGGATGGCGGGCTTGTACGAAGAGGCCAAAAGGCGGGAAACCAAATAGTCGAGAGGTGAAAGCCCATGGACCGCAAAGACGCCAAAATCGTCGAACTGGACGTCAGGCCCCATCTTCGCAAGAAGCTGGAGCCGTTCCAATTGATCATGGATGCCGTGAAAAACCTCGGCAAGGACGACATCTTCGTCCTTCACGCCACCTTCAAGCCGGCGCCGCTGTTCGGCGTGCTTAAGATGAAGGGATTGGCGGGCAAAGCCGAGCAGATCGGTCCCGAGCATTGGATTTCCACTTTCGTGAACAAGAAAAACAAGAGCTGGCTGGACGACGGGGCAAGCGACGGGGAAGAAAACGAGGAACGCGCGTCATCGGCGGCGGATGCCGAACCCGCGCCGGCCGGAGAGTCCAAAGTGGTCTCGCTGGACAACCGCGGCCTGGAGCCGCCCAAGCCGATGATTCGCACGCTGTCCGCTCTGGACCGCTGCCGGCCGGGAGACGAAGTGCACATTCATAACGACCGCGTGCCGATGTTCCTGATCGAAGAGCTTCAGACTCTGGGGTATCCCTATACCGTAGAGGAGCAGCCGGACGGGTCGGCGAAGGTTCGCATACAAAAACCGTAAGGAGGCGAGAACGATGTCCCGTCTCCCCTTTCTTTTTATCATCACCGGAATCGCCGGATTCGCGCTGTTCCACGGAGCCTCGCTGCTGTCGCTGTCCGGCTGGCTCGGCGAAGAGCTGCGCGGTCCGGACGGCTGGTTTCACATCCATCTGTTCGTGCTCGGCTGGGCGACCATGCTGGCTATGGGCGCCGTCTACCAGCTGATCAACGTTATTCTTCAATCTTCGCTGTACAGCGAGCGTCTCGGCTACGTTCATTACGCGCTGTTCTCGGTCGGCTTGTTCGGACTGCTCGTCGGGTTCGCGCGGGGAGACATCCACTGGATCGCCGCCTTCGCTTCACTGGCGTTCTGCGGCATCGTCGCGTTCGCCTGGAACATCGGAGCGACTCTGATTCGCGCGTCGAAGTGGAACGCGATCACGATCAGCGCCGCGTGCTCGGTCGTCTGCCTGCTGCTGACCGGCTTGTCCGGCATGGCGATGGGCCTGAACTTCGCGACCGGCATCTGGGCGAATTACCACGACAATCTGTTCGGGGCGCACATCTGGCTCGGGACGATCGGCTGGTTCGGGCTGTTGATTACCGGGTTCAGCTACAAAATGCTGCCGATGTTTTACTTGTCGCACGATTATCCGATCAAGCTGCAAAGCGCCGTGCTGATCTTGTGGAACGCCTCCGCCGCGATCGGAGCGTTGGCATTCCTGGCCGACTGGGACGTATGGGCGCTTCAGCTCGCGATTGCTCTGCTGGCAGCCGCGACCGTCCTCTACAACGTTCACCTGGTTCAGATCAAGAAGAAGCGGCACAAGCGCACTCCCGGCTCGGGGATCAAGTGGTCGATGTACGCGAGCCAAGCTTTCGCCGTCATGACGATCGCCGCCTTCGTCTGCTCGGTCATCTATCCGGAGCGAATGCTGCTGTCCTCCTCCCTCGTCGTGGCAGGCTGGGCTTACTTGGGCGGCTGGGTATCGTTCACGATACTCGGTTACGCCTCCAAAATCGTTCCGTTCCTGTGGTGGACGCACAAGTACGGAAAACGCGCCGGCAAGCCCGGAACTCCGGTCATGGCGGATCTGCTGAGCGAAAAGCAAACAAATGTCGGACTAACCTCGATCGCCGTCTTGAGCCTCCTTCTTCTCGGGGGACTTGCGGCAGACTCGCCCGGGTTGATCTCGATTGCCGGATCGGCTTTATCCCTTCTATCCATCGCCTATATTGCACTGATCTCGCTCGTATTCACCCGATAACTTTCATGAAATGGAGTGGATTGCAATGGCACACAGCGAAGAACATCTCCGCGACCTTCTTAAGGAAGTGTACGACCCCGAGCTGGGCGTCAACATCGTCGATCTCGGGCTCGTCTACGAGGTTCGCGACGAACCGGAACGGATCTATGTCAAAATGACGCTGACGACGCCGGGCTGTCCGATGCACGACACGATTGCCGGAGGGGTCAAATGGGTGCTCGCGGAACGTACCGGCAAAGAGGACGTCAACGTCGACATCGTCTGGGAGCCGAAATGGTCTCCTCGCATGATGTCGATGGAAGCCAAAGAAATGCTCGGCTTCTTCTGATCCGAATGGTTACGGCAAAGCGGTTGTCTCGGGCGAAAATGAAGAAATGGCGGTGCTGGAGGGAATATCCTCTCGCCGCCATTTCTGTTTGTTCGAACACCGGCTCTGGGTAAGAGACGCGAATGGGCCGTTAGAATCGCCGTAACCGCGCTGTACGATCCTTTCCGGCCTAATCTCCCTCGTCCGGAGAATTGACCATGATGCGGGCGACTTGGGTTAATCTGTCGTACAGCATTTCTCTTGCCGGGCCGGCAAGTCCGATCTCGTCCATCGCTTCATTCATGCAGCGAAGCCATGCTTCCGCTCTTCGCGGAGTAACCGGGAAAGCCAGATGCCGCTGCTGCATTCTCGGAGGTCCGTACTGATCGGAGTAGAGCGGCGGACCTCCCGCGAACTGCGTCAGAAACAGCGTTTGTTTGCGCATAATTTCCTCGACTCCGTCCGGGAACAGCGGGGAAAGATCGGCGTCCTGGTAAACTCTCGGATAGAAAGCCTGCACCAACCGCCGAATCGTCCCTTCCCCTCCGATCCTATCGTACAACGTCTTCGTTTTCTCGGTCTGCATATCCCCCACCCTTTCTCCAAAAGCTATCCCCATCATAAGCTCGGAAATCCCGGCCTGCTGTGACGTCCGTCACGGTAAAAGGAGCCTTTCGGCTCCTAAATCAAACTAAGTATCTTTGATCGTTCGGGACTGGCGGGCCGAGCGGTCAGGCCCCGGCGGCTCGCCGATTCGAGCCGATGTCGCTGAACATGCCCGCATAGTTTTTCACTTCGTCCGCGTCGTTCTTGATCGCCGTAACGCTTAACCACTCCAGATAGATCTCTCCGTTTTTCCGCCGATTCCAGATTTCCCCTTGCCAATATCCTTTTTCCCGCAGAGAGCGCCACATTTCGTCGTAGAAGCTCTTATCCTGCTTGCCGGACTTCAGAATGCTCGGCTTCTTCCCGATCGCCTCCTCCGCCGAATAGCCCGTAATCGCGGTGAAAGCGGGGTTGACCGAAGTAATGACGCCGTTCGTGTCCGTAATGAGAATCGCTTCGATCGTATTTTCCAGCACGTTGGCGGACAGCGTAAGTTTGTCCTGGAAGAACATCCAGTTGACGAGGACGAAGCTGGCCAGCGCGATCTGCGCGAGCGCCATGAATCCGATCGAATACTGGCCGGTCAGGCCGTAGATCGCCGTAAGCAGCAGCGGAGGGAAAAACCCGCCCAAGCCGCCCATGGCCGAGATCATGCCGTTGGCGATGCCCGCTTGCTTGGTGAAATAGAGCGGCACGAGCTTGAAGATCGTTCCGTTGCCGGTTCCCGCGCACAGCGCCACGGTCAGGCAGCCGACCGTATACAGCGCGATCGAGGGCGAGAACGATAACAGAATGGCGGCTGCGGTTAAGCCCGCGAATACGAACATTAAAATTTTGAACGGATTAAAGCGGTCCCCAAGCCAGCCTCCGATCGGTCTCATCGCCGTGGCCAGCGCGATAAAGCCGGCCGTGCGCATGCCCGCATCCACCTTGTCCAGATCGAAGTGGCTCACGAGAAAGTTCGGCAAGTATACCGTGAAGGCAACGAAAGAACCGAACGTCAGAAAGTAAAACAGGCACAGAAACCACAGCTTCTCGTTGCCCGACACCGCTTTGATCTGCTCCATGATCGGAGTGCGAACCGGCGTCTCCTTCCGATCTCCGAGCAGGAAGTTGAAGCCCGCGAGCAGCACCAGCGCGATGCTGTAGAGCATAACCGTCTTGGACCATCCGATCGCGCTGGCCAGCACCGGAGCTCCGAACGCGGATAAAGCCGTCCCCAGGTTGCCGATGCCGTAGATGCCGTTAACGAAGCCGTGCCGTTCCTTCGGGTAATACTTGGGCAACGATGTCACCCCGACGGAGAATACGGCGCCGCCGATTCCGAGGAATACGCCGCCCACGATCAGATCGGCGAAGGAATCCGCCTGGCTGACCCAGAATACGGGCGCGAGCAGCAGCACGAAGCTGATCATGAACAGCTTGCGCGCTCCGTGCCGATTCGTCCAATAGCCGTACGGAATGCGCATGATCGAACCGATCAGCACCGGAATCGCCGTCACCCAGGCGAGCTGGGACGAAGTCAGCTGGATGTCTTCTTTAATATAGGGCATTAGAGAAGACAAGATCACCCATACCATAAAGCCCAAAACCAAACTTACCGTTTGCAGCGGCAGTTGAAACTTTTTTGCGTCTTGCATTCGCGCAGCTCCTCTCCTCTATGCCTATCAGTCCGGATTCGTAATCCAATGTACCATCGATAGGAATCGGAGCACTGTGACGCGAGTCACCGCCGCGCGTACCAACCGCCGTCCAGCGCGGAATCGTTCATAAAACGGACAAAAAAGCAAGCGGCGCATTTAAAACGAAAAACGACCGGCTTGCCGCAAGCGGACAAAGCTAGTCGTTTCTGGCTCTGGCGAAGAAAAGCAAAACGAACGATACGGCGATCATCGACAGCGTCCACGCCCAGGCCATCGTTGCATTGCCGGCGTCTACGGCTATGAAGATCGCGGTAGGCGTCGTCTGCGTTCGGCCCGGGATGTTCCCGGCGATCATCAGCGTGGCGCCGAACTCTCCGAAGCCTCGAGCGAATCCCAGCACGTAGGCCGTTACGAAAGAGCGATAAGCCAGCGGCAGCGCAATGTAGGCGAACACTTGGCGCTCGTTCGCGCCGCTGGAGCGCGCCGCCTCTTCCAAGCCTTTGTCGACGGACAGAAACCCCGTCTTCATGGTCTGGTAGACAAGCGGGAAGGCGACGACGACCGACGCGATCACCGCGGCCCACCAGGAGAAGACGATCGGAGCGGCGAACAGCCACTCCGCGAACTTCCCGATCCAGCTCCTTCTCCCCAGACTGACGAGAAGCAGGAACCCGACGACCGTCGGAGGCAAGACGAGCGGCAGCATGAACGCCGTTTCCAGCAGCGTCTTCCCTTTGAACGAACGCCGGGTCATCCACCTTGCCGCTCCTACGCCCAGCGCCATCGCCGCGACGCTGGACAGGAGCGCGACCCGCAGCGACAACGCGATGGGCGACCAGAACGCTTGCCAATCCAGTTCTCCGATCATTTGGCCGCCGGCACCGAGAAGCCGTATTTGACGAACACGTCCAGAGCGGCTTGCGATTGAAGATAATCGTACAAGACGGCGGCTTGATCGGCGTTCTTCGTCGCTTTCACGATGCCGATCGGATATTCCACAGGCGTGTAGGCGGCCGGATCGACGGAGAACGCGATGCCGACCTTATCGGAAGTGAGCGCGTCGGTCTTGTAGACGAAGCCGGCTTCCGCGTTGCCCGTCTCTACGTACTGAAGCACTTGGCGAACGTCCTTCGCCTGCACCAGCTTCGGCTGCAGCGAGTCCCACAGCTGTGCGTTCGTCAGCGCTTCTTTGGCGTAGCTGCCGGCCGGAACGCTCTCGGGAATGCCGATGGCGACTTTCTTGATCTCGTCATTGGCCAGATCCGCCGCGCCTGCAATGCTTATTTTGCCGTCCGTCGGCACGACGACGACCAATTCGTTGTTCAGCAGGTTCGTTTGCCGATCGGCATCAATCAGTTGATTGTCGACCAGCGCCT
The DNA here is from genome assembly GCF_041641335.1 of Cohnella sp. Lineage (NCBI taxonomy): Bacteria > Bacillati > Bacillota > Bacilli > Caryophanales > Paenibacillaceae > Cohnella > Cohnella sp. The sequence goes on from NZ_JBEPYQ010000007.1 coordinate 36,879, forward strand.
TCATGTTTTTGGTCGCCGCGGACAGGATCAGGTCTGCCGGAGCCCCTTGCTCGATCTGCTGCTGCAGCGCCCCTGATGCGCCGAAGTTAAACACGAGCTTGATGTCCGGATGCGCCTTCTCGAACAGCGGCTGAATTTCGTTCAGCGCATCGGTCAGGCTCGCAGCCGCCGATACCGTAAGCTCGACCTGCTTCGCAGGAGCCGATTTGGAATCGGCATTCGAACCGCACGCCACAAATACGATAGACATGACGACAGCAAGCGACATAACTATACTTTTTCTAACAAATCGATGCATTCTTTTTCTACACCCCTATGTTTAGATATAATTAGATATAATTGATGATTATAAACTTGTCAGGTTAGATTGTAAATCGAGCGACGACCGATATGCATCTTGTCAGATCGGATACTATTTTCTCTTACTTATCTGAAAACAGAAGTGACGACCATCACAAAACTCATTTTAATTATATTAAAACATATTTATTTTTAACCTTCCATAATTTCGCTTCTGCCCAAACACGGCAAAAAGCTCCTTGCCGGCAATTTGTGCCGATCAGGAGCTTTACTGGATGTTCTTCCAGGGCGCTTTACTTCAGCAGAGCTTTCAGCACATCGTCCACCTTGGTGCTGAAATGGCTGGGAAACGTCAACATGCTTGGCGAAATGCCGGCGCGCGAACTCCTTGGGCGACATTCCGGGAGCACATCGGCCAGAAGGGCCTCCGACAACTCCCCCGTACGCGTTACCGTCGCATGCATAACGCCCCCCGGATACGCCGAGCCTGTGCGTCCGTTCTTCATGCGCATTCACCGACCTCGAAATCATGCTAATGGTTTTTCATCGACTCGCAAACTATTGACGTTCCTTGTTCAAAATGCCCAAATACGCGATCCACGGTCCGACGTCCTCCCGATATCTCTCGGCCATGACCCGCACGATCTGGGCGATGTGCGTCAAATCGTGGGCGACCCAAGTCGACACCAGCTCTCGCGCCTTGACCGCTCCGAAGGCGGGGTGCGAACCGACCTCTTCCAGTCTCGCCTCCGAATCGATCAGCGCTCTCAGCCGGGCCGTATTTTGCAGCCGGATCTCCTTGAATTCGCGCAGCTTCCGGTCGATAGAGCCATCGGCGGTTCCATTCAAGTGAGAATAACGGTCGAACGGAGGAAACGGCTTGCCCTCCCCTTCCCGGAGCAGCCATTCCAGCCGGGGAATCCAGTTCGTCCGCTCCCCTTCGATCAGGTGCGCCACGACCTCGGACGCGTTCCACGTTCCTTCTCCTTCGTTGCAGCTCAGCCAGCCGTCCGACAAGCCGGACAGCAGCGCTTCCAGCGTCACCGGCGTGCGTTCCAATACTTCGATCCCCTGTTCCAGCCTGAAATTCATGACTGCCCCTCCCTCTCTTAGGATTTCGGCGCTTCGTCCAGCCGCGCGAAAACGATATGGTCGAGAGGGACCGGTGTGCCCGAAAGCTTTCTGAGCGCGCTGTTGATCTGCCCCCGATGATATTGGCCGTGAAGCGCGACGTGAATGAGAATGTCGCGGATCGACGTGCGGAATTTCGCTCCGCTTTGGTTTGCGTATTCGAGCATGCGATCCAAATCCGCCCCCGCCAATCCTTCGACGTAGCGTTTGTACCGCTGCTCGTTATCCCGAACGAGCGCTTCCAGCGAATCGACGTCGCTCTCTTTCCATAACTTCAGATGAGCGCTGCTCTTTCCTTCCAGCCGGGTCACCCACACCTGCTCGGCAATGAGTAGGTGGCGAAACAGCTTGCCGATTTCCCCGCTCGCGTCAGGCTGCTGGTGAAGGCCCCTCAGCAGCTCGTCGTTGGCCCAGTACATTTGATCCATCATTCGGCGAATCGTCAACATCCCGCATTCCTCCAGATCTTGTTTCGTTTTTTTTGACTCTTTGACCCGTTAGGTCCATCTTGCCGCCCACAGCTTCATCTCGTGACAGATGACGTGCAGATCCTGCCCCTTCGGGGTAAGCGTGTATTCCACCGTAACCGGAACAGTCGGATAGACGACCCGCTCGAGGACGCCCTGCTCCTCTAAATGGCGCAGCGTGCTGGTCAGCGCGCGGGGGCTTACGCTGGGGATTTTGCGCTGGAGCTCCCCGAACCGAAGCGTCCCGCAGAACAGCTCGCGAATGACGAGGAACGCCCACTTCCCGCCGAGCACGTCCAACGTTTTTTCGATATTGCATTCGATATGTACCGGATTTTTCGGAATATAGCTGCTCGCTTTTTTAACCGAATTCATGCAGTCTCTCCTCCAAGCCTGTAACTATAAATAAGTATAGTAGCTATACTGGCTATAATTAAGTGAAAAACATTTCACTTCTTCAAATTGTATACGAACTTTTATAGAATGAGAAGGCAACGAAAACGAATTCAAGGAGGCTGCTTGGAATGAAATATCGCAGATTGGGCGGAAGCGGACTTAAGGTCAGCGAAATCAGCTTGGGAAGCTGGCTTACATATGGCGGTTACGTGGAACGGGAAAACGCGGTGAAATCGATCAAGACGGCTTACGATCTGGGCATCAACTTTTTCGATACGGCCAACGTGTACGAAAGAGGCGCGGCGGAAGAGCTGGTCGGCAAGGCGCTGAAGGAGTATCCGCGCGAATCCTACGTGCTGGCGACGAAAGCGTTCTGGCCGATGGGAGAAGGTCCGAACGACCGCGGCCTGTCCCGCAAGCACGTCGTCGAGCAGGCCAACGCGAGCTTGAAGCGTCTCGGCCACGACTACGTGGACATCTTCTACTGCCACCGTCACGATCCGGAGACGCCGCTGTACGAGACGCTGCGCGCGATCGACGATCTCGTTCGCCAAGGCAAAGTGCTCTACGTCGGCGTAAGCGAATGGCAAGCTTCCCAGATCGCGGAAGGGCTCGGCGTAGCCGACCGTTACCTGCTCGACCGCATCGTCGTCAACCAGCCGGTGTACAATATGTTCGAGCGCTACATCGAGAAGGAAGTCGTTCCGCTCAGCGAGCGCTCCGGCATTGGCCAAGTCGTCTTCTCCCCGCTCGCGCAAGGTCTGCTTACGGGCAAGTATTCGTCGGCTTCCGACATCCCGCAAGACAGCCGCGCCGCGAAGCTGGACTGGGTGCGCAAAGGCATTACCGAGGAGAAAATCGCCAAGGTAAAGCAGCTGGAAGGCATTGCGAAAGAACTGGACATTTCCGTAGGCAATCTCGCTCTGGCGTGGATTTTGCGCCTGAACAACGTGGCGAGCGCGCTCGTCGGCGCCAGCCGTCCGGAGCAGGTGACGGAGAACGCCAAAGCGTCCGGCATCGAGCTTAGCCAGGAAGTTCTGGACCGCATTGAGGAAATTCTGAAATAGGAGCGAACGAGATGCCTAAAGTAGTCATTACCGGGGGCAGCGGCATGCTTGGAAGATGGGTCGTTCGCCATTTCGTGGAGCAAGGCTACGACGTGCTGAACGTCGACACCCGCCGCCCGGACGAACCCGTATGCAAGACGCTGATCGCCAATCTGGAAAACCTCGGCGAAACCTACGGCGCGCTGTCCGGCGCCGACGCCGTCGTTCACCTGGCGGCCATACCGGCAGCGCACATTTATACGCCGGAGGTCACGTTCCGCAACAACGTCATGTCCACCTACAACATTTTGGAGGCGGCGGCCGGACTCGGCATCCGCAAAGCGGTCATCGCGTCCAGCGAGTCCTCGTACGGCATCGTGTTCGCGGTTCATCCGCCCGCTCCGCAGTATGTTCCGGTGGACGAGGACCATCCGCAGCTGCCGGAAGACAGCTACGGCCTGTCCAAAGTCGTCAACGAGAAAACCGCCGAGATGTTCCACCGCCGCACCGGCATGCAAGTCGTCTCCTTGCGGCTGGGCAACGTCATTCCGCCGGAATGGTACGAGCGGTTCCCTTCGTTCATTAAACGGCCGGAGGAACGGGATCGCATTTTGTGGAGCTATATCGACACGCGCGACGCCGCTTCCGCCTGCCGGCTGGCGATCGAGACGGACGGCCTCGGCGCCGTAGCGCTCAACATCGCCGCGGACGACTCCAGCATGGCGGTTCGCAGCCGCGATCTGCTGACCGCCCGTTATCCCGGCGTCACGGACATCCGAACGCCGCTGGAAGGGCACGAGACGCTGCTCGACAACGCGAAGGCCAAGCGCCTTCTGGGCTGGCAGCCGGTTCATCGCTGGCGGGACGAAGTCCGTCCATAATCGCGGCGAAGGGCCCGCAACTCCATAAAAACCGTTCTTGTCGTAAAAGGGAGGTCGTGCCTCCATTTACGGGAGAACGGTTTTTTGGCATTCCCCCGGACTCAGCTTTGGAGCCATTTTCGAGAAGGCGAACGGTTTCACCGACAGATGATCCTCCATCCCGGGGGTAGGTAAGCTCTCACTCCTCTCAGGCGGACGGGACCGCCGGGCGGATGAACTTCGCTACGATGCCGTGCTTCGGCGACCCGAGGAAGCTGATCATGAACACGACGCCCGTAGCGAACGCCATCGAACCCGATATCGACGTATCCAGCCAGACCGCGACGTAATAGCCCGCTATGGCGGAGACGACGCCGAACAGACCGCTTAGCCCGAGCATGACGGCAAGCCGGTCCGTCCACAAATACGCGGCTGCTGCCGGCGTAATAAGCATCGCTACGACCATAATCGCGCCAACCGCATCGAACGCGGCCACGGTCGTGACCGAGACGAGCGACATGAACACGTAATGCATCAGCACGACCGGAATGCCCAGGCTCGCCGCGAGCGCGGGATCGAACGACGTGATTTTCCACTCCTTATAGAACGCCAGGATGACAGCCACGACGACGATCAGCACGAGCGAAAGGATGAATACCGCTTCCGGAATCGCTCCTAGCCAAGGCAGCTCGATTTTCTCCCACGGGATAAACGTAATCTCTCCCATCAGCGTGTGCTTGACGTCGAGGTGGGCGTTGCCGACCTTCGTCGCGATGAGCACGACGCCGATCGCGAACAGAGAAGTAAACACGACGCCGATCGAAGCTTCCTGCTGCACGCCGCGGGAATGGAACCATTGCACGAGCACCGACGTCAGCAGTCCTGCGGAGATCGCGCCGAGCAGCATGTGCACGCCGCTCAGCTCGCGCGTAACCAGATAGGCGACAACGATGCCCAGCAGCACCGTATGGCTGATCGCGTCCGCCATCATCGCCATTCTCCGCAGAATGAGCAGAGCGCCGATAAATCCGCAAGACAATCCGACCAGAGAAGCGGTCAGCAATATCCAACCGGCATAACTCATCTCAGCTCCCCCTCTCCAGCGCGCTTTGTTGTACGAACGTCGTTCTTCTGAGCTTTTTGCGCTGCGCGTACTGCTGGACGGCCAGCACGACCAGCCCCTTACGCGCGCCGAAGGCGAGCGAGACGACGAACAGGCAGGCGGCTGCGATCACGATAAACGGTCCCGTCGGCCAGCCTTTGCCGTAAGTGCTGATCAACGTTCCGATCATTCCCGCTCCTCCGCCGAACAAGGCGGATAGAACGACCATCCATTTGAACGATTGGGTCCAGTACCGGGCGCTGACCGCCGGGATAATGAGCAGCGCCGCCATCAGGATGACGCCGACCGCCTGAATGCCGACGACGATGACGAGCACGAGCGCCCCCATGTAGATGCCGCCCATCCAACGGGTCGACATGCCCAGCCCTTTGGCGAACGCCGGGTCGAACAGGAACAGCTTCCACTCTTTGAAGGCGATGCCGGCCACGAGCAGCACGATCGACGCCAGCACGATCATCATCAGCACGTCCTTGCGCACCATCGAAGCCGCCTGCCCGAAAATAAAGCTGTCCAGGCCGCTCTGGCTTGCGCCCGCCATCCGGTTGACGAAGGTGAGCATCATAATGCCGAGTCCGAAGAAGACGGATAAAATAATGCCCATCGCCGCATCCTCCTTGACGCGGCTGGACGAGCGAATCCAGTGGATGAGCAGAGCGCCGATCAGGGCGCTGACCGCCGCTCCCGCGATCATGACCGGAAGGTTCTTGAAGCCGATCAAGGCGAAGCCTCCGACGACTCCCGGCAAGGCCGCATGGGAGAGCGCGTCGCTCATCAGGCTTTGCCGCTTCCAATAGGCCAGACAGCCCATGATGCCGGCCGCCGTGCCGAGAATCAGCGTGCTCAGCAGCACCCATTGCGCGTTATGGGACAATCCGATCATCCCGACAACCCCTCCATCCAGCGAAGCGTTCCTCCATAAGTACGGAATATATTTTCTCTCGTGAACGCGTCGGCGGTAGGTCCGTGAGCGACAACGGTCCGATTGAGCAGCAGCACGTGGTCGAAATAATCTTCCACCGTCTGCAAGTCGTGATGGACGACCAGCACCGTCCTTCCCTTGCTCTTGAGCAGCTTGAGCGTATCCATGATCGCCCGCTCGGTAGCGGCGTCGACTCCGGCGAGCGGCTCGTCGAGGAAGTACAGGTCTGCGTCCTGGATCAGCGCGCGGGCGAGGAACACCCGCTGCTGCTGACCGCCGGAGAGCTGGCTGATCTGCCGCGAGGCGTAATCGGCCATTCCCATCTGATGGAGCGCCTCCAGCGCCTTCTCCCTGTGCAGCTTCCTCGGCCACTTCAACCAGCCGATCCGGCCGTACAGCCCCATCAGGACGACATCGAGCGCGTTCGTCGGGAAGTCCCAATCGACGGACCCCCGCTGCGGCACGTAGCCGATCCGCTCCTTCGCCTTGGCATAGGTTTCTCCAAAGAAACTTACCGTTCCGGACAACTTCGGATGCAGCTCGAGCAGCACTTTGAGCAGCGTCGATTTGCCTGCGCCATTCGGTCCGACGATGCTTGTCATCGTCCCGGGACGAACCTCGAAGCCGACGCGGTCGAGCACTTTGTTTTTCCGATAGGAGGCCGACAGTTGATTAACGTTGATTACCGGAAGCATGCGGCTCCCCCTTTCATTTCAGCGCTTGATAGATCGTCTCGACGTTATGCCGGTACATCCCCGCATAAGTTCCTTCCGGACTGCCGGCATCGCCCATCGCGTCAGAGAACAGCTCGCCGCCCAGCTTGACGTCCAGTCCCTGCTTTTTGGCGCCTTCGACGACCGCATTGATCGACGCCGGGTTGATGCTGCTTTCCACGAAAACGGCCGGCACTCGATGCTCCAGCAGCAGCCCGATCGTATCCTCGATGTCCGACAGCCCGATTTCCGCCTCCGTACTCAGCCCCTGCAAGCCGACCACCTCGATGTCCAGCATGCGGCCGAAGTAACCGAACGCGTCGTGCGCGGTGACGAGCACCCTTCTCTCCTGCGGAATCTGCGCCAGCTTCTCCGTCGCCTCTTGCTTAAGAGCGTCGAGTTCGGCGAAATATTTCGTCTTGTTGCTTTCGAAGTAATCGGCGTCCTCCGGCGAAGCCTCCTTCAGCTTCTCGGTCGCGGCGCCGAGCGCGTGCTTCCACAGGTCGATGTCGAACCAGACGTGCGGGTCGGTCGCCCCTCCTTCGTCCTTCAAGAGCCGGTCTTCGGCTATGCCGTCGCTGATCGCCAGCACCGGCTTGCTCTTGCCGATCTCCTCGAACACCTTGACCATATTGGCCTCCAAGTGAAGTCCGCTGTAGAAAATCACGTCTCCGCCTTCCAGCTTCCCGATATCCCCTTGCGTCGCATTGTACAGATGCGGATCGACGCCCGGTCCCATCAGACTTTGCACGTTAACCCGGTCGCCTCCGATGACGGATATCGGCTCCGCGATTTGCGCGATCGTCGTCACGATGTCGATTTTTTCTCCCTCCGCCGTCTTCCCCTTATCGGATTCATTGGAACCGCAGGCCGTCAATGCCCCGAACAACGCCAACAAACAAAATCCCGCAACCGTCTTTTTGCTTTTGAACAACCTTTTCTCCACTCTTTTTCTCCTCCCGATCCAATTGTGTACTTGGTGAAATATTTTTACATAATGCAAAACTTGTGTACGTGTTTAAAATAATTACCGCAAGGCAATTTGTCAACCGTTTCTTGTAAAAAAAGCCGCGATCCGAGTGGTTTTTGGCGGTAACGGAGTAGCTGGAAGGCGTGAACCGGAGATAAAACGGCATGAAAAAAAGCGCAAGCCCAAGGGGGATTATTCCCTTGAAACTTGCGCTTTTCGCCTCATTCGGCCCCGCCTGCTTAAAGCTCCGGAGCATACCGTTGGCGGTTCTCTTGGCCCCGATCGGATCTCCGGGCTTCACTGGCCTCCATCCCGCCCGGACGCATCGCTTTCTTGCCGCTTGACGCCATCCATGAACCATTCGATCGCTTTCATCGCATCTTCCAGGGCGGACGGACCGGCAGATTCCTGCGAAGCTAGCCACAGCGACATCTCGTTCAAAGCTCCCGACAGAAAATGCGTCGTTACTTCCAGCGGAACCGCCTTCAGGTAGCCGAGCTCCTGCATCATTTCCAGTTGTCCGCGCAGCAGGCGCATGGAATGCTTCTGATCCATGGCCCTCCAGATCTCCCAGCCTAATATGGCGGGACCGTCGATCAGCATAATCCGTTTGTTGCGTGGCTCTACCGCGGCCAGCACAAAGGCGCGACAGCCGAAGAACAGCTGCTCCCACACGTCGTCGCTTGCCGATGCCGCCTGCTCGATCCGTTCCGCCACTTCCTGCTGCACCGCTTCGAGCACCGTGCGAAACAAGTCCTTCTTGTTGCGAAAATGGTGGTACACCGCGCCGCGCGTAATGTTCGCCTCTTGAACGACCGCCTCCAGCGCGGTGTCCGCGTAGCCCCGTTCGGTAAAATGCTCCCTGGCGATCTCGACCAACCGGCGAATCGTCTCCTGCGCTTCCTCTTTGCTCTTCCTCATCGTACGCTCCGTCTGCCTCCGGAAATGTTCAACCTTGACGTTCTTCCTCCGCATTCCATATCTCTTCCGAGTACTGTTTGCCGAACGATTCGGACGGAGGAATAATCTTGATCACATCGATCAGTATACCATTCGGATCGGAGGTCAGGAAGTGACGCTGCCCGAAGTCCTCGTCGCGGATGTCCAGATGCAGAGGAAGCCCCGCCTGGCGTATGAGCCGATCGTATTGGGCATCGACATCGTCCGTCTCGAAGTTGAGAATCATCCCTCTCGCTTGCGTCCGATAAGCCTCCGGGATCGTCGGATGCGTATAATCGATGATCGCCAGCTCGTAAGCCGCTCCGTCGCCCCCCGTCCTCAAGCTGACGTACCAATCCGCTTCGAACACCGTCTCGAACCCGAAATACTCGACGTAAAAAGCGGATGTCTCCTGCACCTTGTCCGTCATAATAACGGGATAAAAGCTGTTTGTCTTCATAATTGCAGTCTCCTCTCGATTATCGCTTCGTCATTAATTTAACATACATACTGTATGTATGTAAATAGTCTGACGAAATTACGCTCAAACAAAGGACATTGTTCTAAGAAATCGAGTAACGTCTCTCGAATTCCGCTCACACAAAGGGCGTTGTTCTAAGAAATCGAGTAACGTCCCTCGAATTCCGCTCAAACGAAGGGCATTGTTCTATGAAATCGAGTATCGTCACCCGAATTCCGCTCACACGAAGGGTATTGTTCTAAGAAATCGAGTAACGCTCCCCCTCCCCCGCCGTATGAAAAAAACGCATGCTCCGGGGCTCTTGGGCCCTGAAACTGCGTTTTTTTCCTCGCTATCCTATTCAGTCGCTATCGACTGGCAGCTTACCAGGCGTAAGCCTGAGGAGCAGACCCTCCCGGGCCCGGGAAAATCTCGTCGATGCGCTTCAACACGTCGTCCGACAGCTCGAGATCGACGACGCGCAAAGCGCCTTCGAGCTGGCCGAGAGTGCGCGGCCCGATAATCGGCGCCGTCATCGCCGGATGAACGAGCGTCCAGGCGAGCGCCACGTTCGCATCGCTCTCGCCGATGTCCCGGCACAGCGCCCCGAACGCTTCAAGCTGCGCCCGATGGCGCTCCACGCGCTCCGGATTGCCGGCCCGCTTGGAGCCTTCGACCGGCTTGAGCGCGTGTCCGCTCAGCAGGCCGCCGTCCAGCGGGCTCCACGCGATGACGCCGATGCCAAGCTCCTCCGCCGCAGGCAGCACTTCCAGCTCCGGCATGCGGCACAGGAGGCTGTACTTATGCTGCTCGCTCACCAGACCGAGCGTCCGGCTCGCCTTCGCTTCGTACTGCGCCTTGACCAGATCGCGCCCGGCGAAATTGCTCGATCCGACATAGCCGATTCTGCCTTGATGAATCGCTACGCCGAACGCTTCCCACAGCTCGTCCCAGCTTACGTTGCGATCCACGTGATGCATCTGATAGAGTTCGATATGATCGGTTTGAAGCCGCTTAAGCGATCCTTCCAGGTGACGGCGAAGCTTGTAGGCGGACAGGCCGGCCTCGCTGTTCGGGCCGTCCGTCTCGTCGCTCATATCGCCGTAAAACTTCGTCGCCAGCACGACTTTCTCGCGCCTTCCCCCGCCTTGAGCGAACCAGCGGCCGATGATTTCCTCGGTCCGGCCGGCGTTTTTGCCCCAGCCGTAGATGTTGGCCGTATCGAAGAAATTGATTCCCGCATCCAGCGCGGCGTCCATGATGCGGAAAGCTTCCTTCTCGTCCGTATCGACTCCGAAGTTCATCGTTCCCAGACATAGCTTGCTGACTTTTAGGCCCGAGCGGCCCAAACGAGCGTATTTCATTTTCCCCACGCACCTCTCCTCGAATGTTCTTCCCTATCTATCATAACTTTCAAATAGATATCGATTCAAGAAAGCGTTGCGAAATTTGCCCTGCGGGTCGAAACCGGCGGCCAGCAATAGGGGCTATTCTATTCGGCTAGAACCTGTAGGCGATGATGCTCTCGACTGTTCCGCCCGGAGGCGTGTATTTCAAATAATAGGAGGCCGAGTCGGCGTTCCAGTAAGCGAGGCGCGACACCGAAGCGTACAGCGAATCCCGCAAAATGTAACGGCCGTTCGCCAGCTGCGTTCCGTCCAGCTCCGCCTGATACACGTGGTCGTTGTTCTCGTCTCTCGTATGGAACAGCAGCTTCTTCCCGTCCGGAGACAGACTGTAGGAGACGCCGACGCCCAAGCCGTCGATTGTCGTCCCCAGCACGAGCGACGAGACTTCCCGAGTTTGCGGATCGTAGACGAACAATCCGCTCTCTCGGTCGTAGGTCCCGGCGAACAACAGCTCGCCGCCCGGCAAAAAGCGGTACTCCCCGATCGAGTCGCGCGCTTTCCCTCCGGGAAAATCCAAATATAGCTCGGCCTCCCCCCCGTCCGGCGAAAATCTGTAGATGGCGTTATCCTTGTCCGCAAACGAACCGTCCACATAGATATATCCGCCGTAATAGCGCGGATTGCCGTAGCTGTAGCCATATTTCGACGTATCGAAGATTTTCTTCAAATCCGCCCATTTCGCTTCTCCGCTTTCCGGCCGAATGAGACCGATTATACCGGGCACGCCGCCGATCACGTACTCGCCTTCCGGGTCGGCGAAGCTCCAGCGGGAGTTCGCTTCCGCGCCGTCCAGCACCCACGTCTCCCCGCTCTCCAGATCGCTGACGTAATGCCGCCCGTCCCGCTCGTACAACGACCGCCGTCCGTCCTCGGACACCTCCGACGCGCGCGTTTCCGACACTTTCCGAGGCTCATCCAGCCGTTCCAGTTCCGCCTTGTACAAGCCATCCGCCCGGTTAAACAGCATGCTTCCTTCGCGAACGTTCAGCACCTCTTCGAACCGCACCTGGTCTCGCAGCTCGACCGGGTCGCCTTGAATCAGGGGCAGCTTCTTCGCCTGGAGCTCCGATTTTACATCGCTGCTTAAAACAAAGCCGCTCTCCCCGGTATGTCCAACCGCCTGCGCGGCGCATCCGCTCAGCGCGAAGGCCAGAGCGACCGTCCCCGCGCGACCGAGCTTGCGCCACGCGCCTCCTCTTTTTCCGCATTCCATCGTCATTTTCTTCCATCCCTTCTGAATCGATTCGGCGCTCCGCCTCGCTAACGGACTGCACGGTTCGCCCGCTCCTGTAATCTAACGCACGGATATAGACAAATCAGGCGGAATTGTTGCCAACTTGCGACCGCAGCGGCAGCCTGATCTCCAGAACGACGGCGACAGGGCGAAGAGTCAGCGCGACGGAGCCGCGATGGAGCTCGACGATTTGTTTGCAGATTGCAAGGCCGAGCCCGACGCTCCCTCGCTCCTTGGAGCTCGAGGAGCCGCTGCGGTAGAACGGCTCGAACGCGAGGTCCGCTTCGAAACGATGCCCGGGCTCGATCTCGTTGACGATCGTCAAGACGGCCTCGGTGCCGACGGACGACAGCTCGGCTTCGATGAGGCTGTCGGGTTTGCCGTATTTAATCGCGTTGTCCAGAACGTTGTCCCATACTTTGCGCAGCTCGTCGGCATCTCCGCTTGCGACGAGCGGCTCCAGCCGGCAGCGAATGCGCTGCCCGCGCTCTTCCGCCTTCAACCGCATCGCTTCCGCCGCGTCGCCGATCGAATCTTCGAGCCGGACGGCTTCGTCGCGGCGATCCGCCGCATCGAACTCCCGCTTGGAATGCTCGATAATGTCCAGCATCATCCGATGCAGACGTCCGGACTCCCGGTGAATGCGGCCGGCCGCGTTACGCAGGAACGCCGGATCGTCGAAATCGGGAGCTTGCAAAATTTGCGCATAGCCGGAGATCGTCGTCAACGGCGTCTTTAATTCGTGGGTCACGTTGCGAAAGAAGCTGCGCCGGTTGCCCTCCAGGGCGACGACTTTGTTTCTCTCCGCCACGAGCGCCTCCATTTGCTCTTCCAGCTTGCTTCTCATTTCCTCGAAGCTCTTCGACAGCACCGCGATTTCGCTGCTCGCGGGAGGAATGCGCAGGGAGCTGAAGCGGCCTTCGCCGAATTGCCGCATCGCGAAGGCAAGTTTGGACAGCGGTCGGGTCAGCCTGCGCGCGAAAGACCAGGCAAGCGCAGCCAACAGCGCCCACAGTGCAAGCGAAAAGCCGATCAGGCTCTGCAAAACGACGGCGTCCCGGCGGAACGTCCCGGTGTAATCGGCGGTTAGTCTGAGAAACCCCGCCGTTTCGTCCAGCGCGTATACCGGAAGCGTCAGCACGGCCAGGCTCTCCCCGCGGTCGTGATGCAGGCTGACGACGGATTGATTTTGCGCCGCGGCGGCCAAGTCGCTTGCCGCCGACCGCAGCAGCGCCGGCGAAGGCTTGGTTTGCACCAGCACGTATCCCCCATCCATCGGCAAGCTTTCGGCCTGGAACGTCCCGTCCGGGCCGTAGAAGGCCGCCCGGACGTTCCCGCTCAGGCTGAGCGCGCGAATCAACGTCTCGGGGTGCCCGGACGACGATCGCTCCGGTCGAACGTCGTTCAGCGTCAAGTAATAATCGATATGATCATAGACAAGCGATTGCAGCCTCTTCATCTCGTCGGCAATCGCCGCTTGCGTATGCTGCTTCAAGAGATGGGACATATAGCCGTAAAAGCCCAGAGCCGCCACCGCGAACAGCAGCGCGAAGCCGAGCAGAAATTTGCGCCTCAACGGACCGCTGCCTTCCCGGGGTTTGCGCCTAAGTTTCCCCGTCAGCACGTGCGGCTCCTTCCCCGCCACTTGTAGCCGATTCCGAACACCGTCTCGATGAGCGGCTCCTCCAGCTTTTTGCGGATTCGCTGAACATGGACGTCTACGGTTCGCAAATCCCCGTCATAGTCCATCTCCCACACCTGGTCCAATATCTCCTCTCTGGAGAACACCCGGTTGGGGTGATCGCGCAGCAGCAGAAGCAGCTCGTATTCCTTCGGCTTGAGCTTGATCGGACTTCCGTCCCGGTACACCGCATAGCCCGGCCGGTCCAGCTCCAGCCTGCCCGACAACGCGACGAGGCCGGATGCGCGGGAGCCGCCGTCCCTCTCGATGTCCCTTCTTCGCAGCACCGCCCGAATCCGGGCGATCACCTCCCGGATTTCGAACGGTTTGGTCATGTAATCGTCCGCTCCGAGCTCCAGGCCGAGCACCTTGTCCACCAGATCGTGGCGCGCCGTCAGAAGAAGAATCGGAATCCGGACGTTCGAAGATACTTTTTTGCACAGATCAAAACCGTCAGCGTCGGGCAGGTTGACGTCCAGCAGAAGGACATCCGGCACGAAGCGCTCCAGCAGCTCCATGCCATCCTCTCCCGTCGCGGCGGCTTTCACGTGAAATCCTTCCCGCCTCAGCGCGTATACGAGAATGTCGCGAATCGACTCCTCGTCTTCGATCGCCAGCACTTTAATCGCATCCGTCAACGACAAAGCTCCTTTATCCGTTAATGGATCAAGTATAGCAAATAAATGTTGCCAACTTTTAAACCGCCGAAAAGGGGCTGTCCAATAAGTAAATAAAGCCGTACCGAACGATTATCGATGGAATGATGTCATGGGCATCTATCTCCCTCCGATGCAAGATTTCCCACAAAGCCTGAAAGATGGTCCGGACTGAACTTCACGCTTCTCATCCCCAAACCAAATTAAATATTGACAAAAATTTTTATTTGTGTTATGATTAAATATTTATGTATTTACAAGAAAATCTTCTTTTGTTATCTTACGATTATCCGTCGCACGCACTTCTCTCTTCTCTGCGAACGTTCAAGGCGGAGCGATAACAAGGAGGAATCCACCGATGCTGATCAAGCCAGGAATTGCCGTGCTCGAACTAACCGCCGTCATCATGGGCAAGCCGAACACGATCTACCCCGTCCTGCTATGGGACGAGGAGGAAGCCGTCCTCCTCGACACGGGCTATCCGGGCCAAGCCGACCTGATTGCCGCCGAACTCGGGACATACGCTCTTCCTTCGGGCGGCCTAACGCGAATCATCCTTTCCCACCAAGACATCGACCATATCGGCTCGCTGCCCGTTCTCGCAGATCGATCCGCCGGTGCGGTCCTGGTCATGTCCAGCGCATTCGAGAAGCCCTATATCGAAGGCAAACTCCGCCTGCTTAGAATAACCCCCGAAGCGATCGAGCAAGCCGTGAGGTCCCTCCCTCCGAACGTATCCGACGAGTGGAAGCAGGCGTTCCGGCATTCGCTTGAACATCCCCCAAGCTGCCCGGTGAGCGACATCGTCAATGACGGCCAAGAGCTGCCTTGCTGCGGAGGCGTAACCATCATCGCCACGCCCGGCCATACGCCGGGTCATATCAGCCTCTATCATCGGGCCAGCAAGACGCTGATCGCCGCGGACGCTTTAACGGTAAGCGAAGCAGGCGAGCTGTGCGGCCCGGACCCGGCGACGACGCTCGATCCGGAGCTGGCAAGACGCTCCCTCGCCAAACTGCTGGGCTACGACATCGAGACCGTCGTCTGTTATCACGGCGGACTGTACCGTGGCGACGTGCGGGAAAGATTGTCGGAACTTGCTCAGCCGGCCGGCATTTAGAGCTTCGGCTGGAAGGACCATCGCCCGGCCAACAACCGGAAACCTTCGGCCGCTCCGGTATGTTACAATAAAGACATTCTGAATTTATTCCTCATACGGGAGGCCCGCGCCGTCATGTCGAGCGATCAATCCTATACGACCGAAGAAATCGCCAAACTGTTGAAAATATCGAAGCTGACCGTGTACGACCTGATCAAGAAAGGCAAGCTCCCTTCCTATCGGGTGGGCAAGCAGATGCGGGTCGACGCGGCGGATCTGGAAGCGTACAAGCGTCAGGCCAAGGGAATCGCCCCATCGCCATCGCCATCGCCATCGCCCGCTGCATCCGAAGAGCCCCCGAGCGCTCGTCCCGAGCCAAGGCAGGCATCCGGCATTCGACCTCTCGTCATTACGGGACAGGATATGAGCCTCGACATTTTATCCAAGCATTTGGAAAGCCGGGCGACCGGGTTCCGGCCGCTCCGCTCGTTCGCTGGTTCGCTGGACAGCTTGATCTCGATGTATCGGGGAGAATCCGACCTGGTCAGCACGCATCTGCTGGACGGGGACACCGGGGAGTACAATCTGCCCTACATCAAGAAAATTTTAGTCGGCTCCTCTTACGTCGTCGTGAACCTGCTCTCCCGTCAAGCCGGATTTTACGTGCGCCAAGGCAATCCCCTGGGACTCCAAGACTGGCCGGATCTTGCCAAACCCGGCTTGCGCCTCGTTAACCGCGAGGTCGGCTCCGGCGCCAGAGTGCTGCTGGACGAGCAGCTGAGGCTGAATCGCATCGCTCCCTCTTCGTTGCTGGGATACGATGCGATCGAGTCCAATCATCTGGCCGTCGCGGGCAAAGTCGGATTGGGCGAGGCGGACGTCGGCATCGGGATCGAGAAGGCGGCCGCGATCGTCGGCAACGTCACCTTCGTCCCGCTGATCCGCGAGCGCTACGACCTCGCCATGAGAAAATCGCCCGACAACGCCCGGTGGATCGAGGCGGTCATGGACATTTTGAAATCCGACGCTTATTTGAGCGAGCTGCGGGCGATCCAGGGCTACGACCTGTCGCAGACCGGCCGCATTCTGCTGGAGACCTGATCCCGCAACAAAGAAGCACAAGGCGGCCCGATTCCGGGCTGCGCCTTGTGCTTCTTTGTTGCGCTGCGGACATGTCGCCCGCTTCTAGATCGTAAACTGCCGAACCAGCTTCTGCAAATCTCTGGAGATGTCCGACAGCGTCTGAGAAGAGCGGGTCATCTCCTCGCTGGACGCCTGCTGCTCTTCAGTCGTAGCCGCCACTTGCTGGGACATGCCGGCCGTCTGTCTGGCAATATGCCCCATGTTGGAGATCGAAGCCGCGACCTCCTCTGAGCTGGCCGCGAGCTGCTCCGCCGCCGCCGCGGCTTCCTGGATCCGGGTGGACACTTCGCCCGTAGAGGAGACGATCTCCTTGAACGCCTGCTCGGCGTGATCCACGGCGAGTACGCCCTCCTGTACCTCCTGCAAGCTCAGCCGCATCGCTTCCGCGGCGTCGAGCGTATCCTTCTGGATCGTCGCGATCAGCTCGATAATGCCTTTGGATGACTCGTCGCTCTGCGAAGCGAGCTTGCGCACTTCCCCGGCTACGACGGCAAAGCCTTTGCCGTGCTCTCCCGCCCGGGCCGCTTCGATCGCAGCGTTCAGCGCCAGCAGGTTGGTGCGGTAGGCAATCTCGCCGATCAATCCGGAAATTTCGCTGATCTGGGCCGACTGCTCCTCCAGCTTGACGATCGTCTGGCCGGCCTGCTCGACGGTCTCGGACAAGCGCTGCATGCGATCCGACACCTCGAGCATTTTCGCAGAGCCGCTGCTCGCTTGCAGGGCGGCCTGCTGCGACAGCTCCGACACCTCTCCCGTCGTCTCCGCGATCCGCTGGACGCCTTCCGCCATCTCGTCGATGACGCGTCCGCATTCCGCGGCGGTGCTCGCTTGCTCTTCCGAGCCGACAGCCACCTGGTTGATCGACTCCGACACGTGCCGGGCCGCTTCCGAGTTTTGCTCGGAGCTCGCATACAGCTGCGTAGATGCCGTTGCCACCGACGTAGAGGCGTCCTGCATCTGCTGGACGGATTGCCGAAGCGCAAGCACCGTCTTATTGACGGACTCCATCATGACCCCGAATTCGTCCTTGCGATCGATGCGAAGCAGATCGACTCGCAGATCGCCGGAAGAAATTCTGTTCATGACCGCCGTCGTCGCTTTAAGCGGCCTTGTCAGATTCACGATCAGCCACCAGGCCAACGCGCCTACGACGACCAGTATTCCGATTCCGAGGAAGAGCAGAACTCTGGATGTCCCTTCGTACACCGCTTTGCTCTTGTTCTCGCTCTCAATGGCTCCTTCATGGTTGAAACCGATCAGTCCATCGACTACGGCCTTTAGATGACCGAACGATTGGGTTACATCCGCCATCGCCGCAGCGGCTTGTTCCTGCGTGGCGTTAGGATCGGCCGTCTTGGCCAGATCCTCTTGGAACTGGTTCCACGCTTGGACGAGCGACGCATATTGAGCGGCGTCCTGTTCTCCCGACAGAGTTACCTCATACTTTTTGATGTCTTCGTCGATCCCGCTCAAGAGCACTATTCTCGCTTCTGCCAGCTGCTTGGCCAGATCCGCGTCGTCGGAGACCAACGATTGATAATAATTGCTAAGAAATCGTTCGATTTTCAGATTCGCCTGCAGGATGGTCTCAGTACCGTACAGCCAGTGGTCGGTGACCTCGTCCGTAAAATCGCTTACCTGTTTAATCTGCGACAAAGCCGTCCATCCGAATGCGAATACGAAGACCAGTACGCTTGCGAACGAACTGAGCAGCTTTACTCTTACCGATCTCATTAACTTCCCCCTGTTCTAGATGTCGATGGCAGATTCATACTCTTCCTACTATTATCATAGAAGGGAGAATGTCAAAAAACTATTAAAAATAATACTTGAATTGTAATAATGAGGATATTAAGCAACAATTATATTTTACCATCCAATCGAGTAGGAGGGGGGCGACTAGCCAGGCTAGCATGAACGAGCTTCGCGCGATCCAAGGCTGCGATCTATCGTATACGGGCGCATTTTATTGGAAACGTGACCGCAGAATAGAAAAGCGCAAAGCAGTCTGGCGAACTCTGCTTTGCGCTTTCTTAGCTTTGGCGTCGGCGTCCATCCACCGCCTGACCTATCCAGAGGATCAAGTCATCCCAGACCTTTCGATCTCCAGACACGCCAGGACGAACGGGGCAAAGCCCTTCGGGTCATCCCTCCGGATCGGCTCGCTGATGTAATAATTGAAGGAACCGTCCCGGTAAGGCGTATTGCCGAGTCCCGCCACACTGCAGATCCCGTTCAGATGCAGCGAGCCGTCAGAGTCATTCTCGACATAGCGGCTCAACAGACCGCGATAGCTGCGGATTGCGGATTCCAGCGCCCAGTTGTCCAGATAGCCTTCGTTGACGCCCTTCGCCAGCGCATAGGCAAACATGGCAGATGCGGAGGCTTCTAAATAGTTGCCATCCCTGGTTCCCTGGTCAATCACCTGATACCAGAGCCCGCTCTCCTCATCCTGTACCCGGACGACCGCCCGGGACAGCCTGTAGAATATGCCGACAATCTGGCCGCGCTGCGGATGATCAAGCGGCAAATGTTCCAGCACATCGACGATCGCCATCATGTACCAGCCGATGGCCCGTCCCCAGAAATGCGGCGAGCAGCCGGTCTCCGAATCGGCCCATCGCTCCTCGCGGCTCTCGTCCCAGCCATGGTACAGCAGTCCCGTCCTCGGGCAACGCGATACGCGTTCCATCTGCAAAATTTCCCTTGCGATGTCGTCGAACCATTCCTCTTCACCAAATACGACCGCATATTGCGCCAGAAAAGGCGCCGTCATGTACACGCCGTCCAGCCACATTTGGAACGGATAGATCTTCTTGTGCCAGAGGCCGCCTTCGGACGTGCGGGGATGTCCCTTCATCTGCGCAGCCAGCAGCTCCGCCGCCTTGCGGTAGCGCTCCTGCCCCGTCCGCTCAAGCAGGACGAACAGCGCCTTTCCTTGATTGATCATATCTACGTTGTATTCATTCAGCGAATACGTCTCGATGGAGCCGTCCTCGCGGACGAACAGATCCATATTGTCCCGGATGTAGGTCAGATAACGCTCATCCCCCGTCTTCCGCCATATGCGTTCGAACGCGGTCAGGATACAACCGTTTTCATAATTCCAGCATCTGCGCTCCTGAAAGGGCATATCCGACACGAGCGGATACTGCTTCATGAACGACTCGGACATCGCCAAAGACCATACGGTGCTCAGGTGCTCCGCCTCCTTCCAGGGTATTCCTTTTTTCCAACCAACGGATTCCAGCCGTCTGAGCCTCGCAGCACTGTCGCAGGCTCGTATCGGAGGGCTTCAGCGGCCGTCAGTGTCCGCGACCAGCCGACTCTCTGCGCTACCGCGACTCCCGGTCCGAAGCAGTCTGATTCCGCATAAAGCGCGGTCTGCTCGCTCTCCGGTTTTCCCCAGTTGTCCCAGCCCTCCGGACGGATATGCTCGCCGAACCAACATTCGACGAACACCGTCTGGGCGTGAATCCGCCAAGGCCGACCCAAATAGACGCTGCCGCTGGTCGCGTCTCCCGTCAATCGGCAACCGCGGAATACATAGCCGTATGGCGCACCCTCCGGCGTGGAGGCGGCCGTGACCCAGCCGTGCACGTCCGTCTCTACCCTCAGACGCTTTGAATGAATCGTACAATCCAGGAAAAGGGCGATCGCCGAGCCGAAAATAAAGTCGATATCCCCCTCGATGTAGCAACGTTCGTACAGTTGCCGCCCCTGCAATCGCGGGGCGCTGTCACGAGGTCCTCCGAAGGAAGCCCGGTCGACCGGCTTCTCGGGCAGCGGTCCGGTGAACAGCGTATCCTGATAGCCGTAAAATCGGCAGTCCCGGAACACGACGCGGTCGGCGTCCACATAGGCGGCAACCGCCTGTCCAACCTGCTCCCCCGGTCCCGCAGCGTTCTCAAACGTCAGCCGCTCCGCAGAGAAGCCGTCGCCCCCGATAAAAGCGGTGTAGGAATTGAACGTATGATACGGTTCTCCGCCAGGAAACGTCTTCTGCGCGTAGTCGTCATACGTGATGACGGTCGTCGAAGCGTCCTCCCCGAGCAGAGTCAGGTTAGGCTTCTCGACCCTCAGCTTCTCCCGATACACTCCCGGTTTGATCCGGATGATCACCGGCTTGCCGTTGTCCGCAGGCATCCGGTCAATCGCCTCTTGAATGCGGGTAAAGTGTCCGCTGCCGTCCGAAGCGACCAGCATCGTTATCTCTCTCCCCTCCGTCATGACGGACCCTCTTCCGACAGCCGGCTCGCCAACCAGTCGAACGATCTGCGACCGCTGATCTCATGACCGCCGAGGAAAATGTCGAAGTCGAGCCGTTCTACAGCCCCGAACTCTGCATAGATTGCTTCCAGCCTCCGGATCGCCTCCCGGGCTGGTTGGATCGGGAACACGGCGTCTTGCTCGCCTGATTCGATAAATAAAGGTCTTGGCGCGAGTAAACCGAGAAGGTCCGGCTGCTCCGCCACCTGCAGTAGTCCTGGAATGTAATTGTCCACGCAATGAGGAACTTGCAAAATACTTCCCACGTAAGTACTTGCATATCCGCACAGCACGGCGGCCCGGATGCGCATATCCACCGCGGCAGTCAACGAGGCGACAAGCCCGCCGCCGGAAAAGCCGAACGTCCCGATCCGGCCGCTGTCGACCTCCTCCCGAGTCTCGAGATAATCGAGCGCGACCAAGGATTCGCTGATCCTCACACCGGCCAGCGTCGTCCCGCACATCAGAAGCTGCAGCGCAATCGGCAGGCAGCTATAGGAGGAGGCGGACGGATCCTGCTCCAAGTGGGCTTGCAGCCGCCGGTCGCCGAAGCCCATCATCTCCGGCACCAGTACGAACAGGCCGCGGCGGGCCAGTTGAACGGCGAAGCAATTGTGGATGCCCCGCTCATCCGCGACTAAGCCGTCCGCGTTCAGGCCAAGCGCAGCGCGATGGCCGATGCCGTGGCCGTGACAAGCGAGCACGGCGGGCATTCGGCCCTGCCGCTCACGGGGATACAGCGCATAGACGGGTACACGAAGTCCCGCATAAGTCGTATAGATCAGCTTTTCGACGACAAGCCCGTCCTGTTCGCGGCGCTCCAACAGCTCCGGCTGCAGCGGCTCCCGCTCCAGGAAAACGTGCCTTATTCCGGCTGCGTCCAGCAGCCGTTCGCGAAGCTGCTGCTGCTTGGTCTCAAGCATCTGTTCCTTGGCGCTGTCGCCCATCATCCGGTCCGCGCTATTCTCTAACGTCCAGGCATACAGCCGTTCCAGAAATGCATCGGAACTCCACATCCATAGTCCTCCTCTCGCTTCATTGCCGCCGCGCGTTCAGCCTTTCACCGCTCCGGCCGCGATTCCGCTGATAATGTATTTTTGCAATGCGATATACAAGAGCACGATCGGAAGGGACGACAGCATCAGGCTGGCGGTTATGACGTCCCAATCGCTGCCGAACTTCCCGAACAGCTTGTAGATGTTGATCGTCAGTGTAGCCGACTCCTTGTCCGTCAGCACCAGAAACGGCAGCAGAAAATCGTTCCACGTCCACAGCGCGTACAGAATGGCAACGCTGCTGACCGCAGGCTTCAACAGCGGAAAGATTATTCGGAAGAAAAAAACGAGTTCCGAGCAGCCGTCCATATACGCCGACTCGTCAATCTCCCGAGGAATGCTTTTGACGAAAGCATGAAACAGGAAAATGGCGAAGCTCCCGGTGGACATGTAGATCAGCGACAGCCCGAGTGGGTTGTTCGTAATGTGTAGCGTCTTGGACAACTGGACGAGTGGAATCATGTACGTATAGAACGGAATCAGGAACGGAAACGTGCATAACATGTAGATCGACCAACTCAGTCGGCTCCGGTCTCGCGAGAGCTTGTAGCCGGCCAGCGCAGTCACCAGAATAACTCCGACGACCGAAGCCCCCGTGATGACAGCATTGTTCGTAATTGCCTTCGCGAAATTGGTCGAGGACCACGCCTTGACGTAGTTATCGATGTAGAACGATTGCGGAAACGCAAGAAACGATTCGAAAATTTCCCGGAACGACTTGAAGGAATTGAGCGCAATCAGATACACCGGGAACAAATACGCGGCCAACAACGCCAGCAGCGCGATGCCCGGCAGAGGCGAAGATTTGGACGCGCGCATTAAGCTTCCACCTCCCTGGATTTGAAGAACTTCAATTGAAAGTAGGAAATGATCAGCACGATAACGCCAAGCACGACCGACTTGGCCATCCCGTAGCCGAACCGGTTCGCTGAGCCGAAAGCTTCATAATAGATGTTAAGGGCGATCGACTCCGTCGCATAGCCGGGACCGCCGCCCGTCAGCACGAAGATGGCGTCGAATATCTTGAGCGAGCTGGTGATGCTCGTAAACACACAGATTGAAATCGAAGGCATCAGCAGCGGCACCATTATGACGCGAAAACGCGTCCAGCCGGTAGCTCCGTCGATGGAAGCCGCCTCCATTACGCTGGAGTCGATCGTCTGGATGCCGGCCAAATAAATGATAAGGTAATAACCGATACCGAACCAGATGTTCATCACGATTACCGCATACAAGGCGAGCTGCGGATTGCCGATATAGTCCAGATTCAGAAATTCCAGCGCCGGGCTCAGCTTGGCGATATCGGGGATAATCTCGATGTACATGATCTTCCAGGTAAACCCGACCACGACCAGACTGAATACATAAGGCAGGAAAAACAAGGTGCGCAGCGTGTTTTTGAAGCGGGAACCGCTTTCGATAAGCACGGCCAGCACAAGCGACACGAAATTGGACACGATTACGGTCAACGCGGTGAAGACCAGGGTGATCCACAGGGAATGTAAGAACCGCGGGTCGTCGGTAAACAGCTCGACGTAGTTGTTCAGTCCGTTATAGACGGCATTTCGCTGAATGCCATTCCAGTCTGTGAACGACAGTACGACGCCGCGGGCAAGCGGATACAGGAAAAACACAGCGAACACGATGAGAAACGGAGCGGTAAAAAGAAGCAGGGAGGCGGTTTGCTTGCCTCCGCGCTGCAGTATTCTGTTCATTTCGGTATCTCTCCTCCTCCAAGCAGGCCGGCGGGCAGGTGATGGGCAAGCTCCCGAAACGCCGGTCAGCCGGACCCGCTGTAGCTTCTTCTCTGTCTGGCTCACATTTTCCGATCACCCTATGCTCATGGCTTATACAGTTTCTTCCACGAAGCGTCGATGTTGTCGAACAGTTGATCGCGCGTCTTGCCCTTGGCGATATAATCCTGCATTTCCTTGCCGATGATGTCGGCCAAACCGCTCGGCCAGAAATTGATGACAAAGCCGCGCGTTTTGCCGCCGTCCGCGATGTATTTGGCAACATCGGCACTAAGCGCGTTAAGCTCGGTCTTGGAATTGCTCACGGAGGTCGACTGCTGCTTCAGGATGCTGCCGACCGTAGCCTCGGCGCCATCTTTGGACACCATCCATTTCAAAAATTGCTTCGCTTCCTCGGGGTGTTTGCTATCCTTGGAGATATAGATAAATCCGTCGCCGTCGGCGAGCATCGTCGCGTCCTGCGGATCGTCGGACACCGGAATCGGCGCGAGTCCGAGCTCCACATCCGGATCGAGCTTCACCATCTCCTCGTAGGACCAGACGCCCTGGATGGCCATTGCCGCCTTCTTGGTTCCGACCAAATGGCTCATGTTGGAAAAATCACTGGACAGCGGATTTTGCCCGTCGTTCGCATTGTACAGATCGAACAGTTCGAACGCCTTATCAAGCCGGTCGGTTTTGGTTTTCGCCTTGCCAGCGTTCATATCGTCGTAGAACTGTTGGAAGTCGTCCAAAGTCGCGCCCTGCATCGCCCAGAACATATGATAGCTGAGCCAAACGTCCTTGAAGCCCGAGGCGAACGGAGTAATGCCGATTTCGTTCAACTTGTCGATCGCTTCCTTCAACTCGGGCAGAGTCCGGGGCGGCTCGGCAATGCCCGCTTCCCGGAACGCCTGCTTGTTGTAGATCAGGCCGTAACCGAGCACCTGGGTGGAGACCGCATATGTCTTGCCGTTATACTTGCCGCCTTCACGGAAATTCGGCAGAATGCCTTCTTCGATCTTGTCCTCCGTAAAATCAAGCAGTTGATCCGCGTCGGCGAACGGCTTCATCGCCAAATATCCCGCATAGTTAAACAGATCGGGCGCGTCCTTGGTCGCAATCTTCGTCTTCAGTACGGAATCGTAGTTGTCGAATACATGGTCGAATTCCACCGTAATGTTCGGATGCGTCTTGTGCAGCGCCTCATTGATCTGATCCTCGTATTTCGGATAATCGACGACCTGGGTCAGAAACTTCAGCGTTACCGGCTCCGCGCCTTTGCTGTCCGTTGCTTCGCTTCCGCTTTCCTTCCCTGCTGTCCCGCAAGCGGACAGCAGCAGCATACCCGCAGCGGATGCGAACAGAACAGACTTCAAGCTCTTTCTCATGAGATAACCCCTCTCCATTTTTTCATACACCCCGCCAAGCTTCTGCGGGAGAGGCTTCGCGCCGAACCTCTAATTGTAATGTACGCGTTTTCACCCTCAGTAAACATGTACCGGCTTGAACAACACTTGTACCGTATTGAACAATCTTCCCGTTTCTTCTTCGGCATACCGGCCTGCAATCGTTGAAAAAAGCTCCGGAGCACCGGAGCCAAAAGCATGCTATTGAGCTATATCGATCTGAACTGTGCCCGGTATGCCTTGGGAGGACAACCGGTATGCTTTTTGAACGTTTTGCTGAAGTGGCTTTCGTCGTTAAAGCCCAGTTCGTCGACGATCTGTCGCAATTTGGCCTCGCTGCCCGTAAGCATCTGCTTGGCCCGCTCGATCTTCAGGTTCGCCAGATATTCGAACAGATTGGTTCCGAACTCCTCCTTGAACATTTTGGAGATATATTCCTTGCTCAGATAAAAGCGGTCGGAAAGCTCCTTCAGGGAATGCTTGCGCATGTATTCCCGCTCGAGGTAGTCGCGAATGTCGTAGATAATCTTGCGCTCTGTTCTCTGCTTGATTTCCAGTCGTGAGATGGATTCCAGAAACTGCACGGCGCAGGCCTGAACGAAGTTCAGGTTTAGTTCGGCCGCAGCCGTGAGCCTCAGAGACGTCAGTTCGGCGAGAAAGGTCCGCTTGTCCTCCATCTGATCGACGAGCCTCTCCAACTGGTAGAGCAGGTCGGCATTCAGCTTGCGGATGCTGGCGATGCTCATGCAAGCCGACCGGGAAGCTTCCGCGTACACCTCTTCTATCGTTTGCCGGATAAAGGCCAGGCTGCCTGAATCCATCGCGGCGGCAAGCTGTCTCTCGCCGCTGTCCGTCGGATGGCGCGCCGGACGCTTGGGCAAATGCAGCAGGTCGTAGAACGCCGTGCGCTCCTGCTGCTCGCCCGCATGAAGCCATGACAGCGCCGCTCGCGCCTCGTTCAGAGAATCGCGAAGCTGCCGGGGACTGGACCGGCTATCGCCGACGCCAATCAGCACCAAAATGTCGAGCAGCCGATGCAACAGCCCCCTCAGCTTGTCGAGCAGTTCACCAAGTTCATTCCGGGACAACGGACGGTACAGAATGACGATCAGTTCGCTGTTCTGCTGACGGCTACGGAAGCTCTTGCCGCAGTTGCAAAGCAGCTCGTTGGCGATGTTGACGATGGCGTACTGCAGCAAGTGAGGATTGGAGCGGAAACGGCGCTCGGCCACTTCCGCGAAATTGTCCATGACGCAAGCGACAGCCGTAAACCCCGGATCCCCTGGCACGGTTGGAAGATCAAGACTGCGCAGCAACGCCTCCTCACCGATTCTTGTGCTGGTCAACCACTGGTGGAACGCGTCTTCGCCCAGCAGCGGCAAGCTTTCGTTCAACTTGCGCTGCAGGAGGAACGCGCGATCCTTCTCCATTTGCCTCGCGTCCAGCTCACGTACCGCCTGATCAAGCGCCTCGTTCAGCGCTTCCCGGTGAACTGGCTTGAGCAGGTAATCCACTACCCTCGAGGCGATAGCCTGCTTCATGTAGACAAAGTCGTCGTATCCGCTGATAACGATCAGTTGTGCCTCGGGATAATGAATGCGCAGCGTACGGATCAACTCCGCTCCGTTTAAGCCTGGCATCCGCATGTCGGTCAGGACGAGATCCGGACGCTCGCGGCCGACCGCCTCCATAAGCTCGTCGCCGTCCTGGACCTCTCCGACGAGCAGGATGCCGTGCATGTCCCAATCCCCCTGCTTGATAATCGCGCTGCGGACTCTTCGCTCGTCATCCGCCACGATGGCGCTGTACTTCATCTGACTCTCCCCCTTCGCCCTTCTGCTCGGCGGCGCTCGCAAGCTCCGCCGACAAACGGATATCCACCTCGGTTCCTTGCCCGGGTATGCTTCGCAACCGCATCTCAGCCCCCTGGTCATACATCAACCGCAGCCGTTGGCGGACGTTCAACAGACCGATCCGATCTTGGCCAGCCCTCTCCGGTACATCCGGAGTATCGAGCGTCTCCTGCAGCCGGGACAACCGTTCAGGCGCGATCCCTACGCCGTTATCGGAGATGACGATGCGAAGCCTCCCGCCCTCCAGACTGCACCGAAGCTCAACCTCGCCGCGATGCTTCGCTGGCTCCAGGCCATGGAGAATAGCGTTCTCGACGAGCGGCTGCAGAAACAGCTTCGGCACCGACCAGCGAAGCGCCTCGTCCGGCGCCTTGATCCGCGACGTCAACTTATCCTCGAAACGGAAAGTCTGAATCCACAAATAATCCTCTACGTTGCGTATTTCGTCCCGCAGCGATGCCCGGTCTCCCGGTTTCAAGCTGTAACGCAGCATATCCGACAGCGAGTGCGTCATGCGAACCAGTTCGTCGTTGCCTTCGTCCAGTGCTACGCTTCCGATCGTCTGTAGCGTATTAAACATAAAATGGGGGTTGATCTGCGCCTGCAGCGCCTTCCACTGGGATTCTCGTGTCGCCAGCTTCATCCTGTACTTCTCGATGATCAGCGTATCGATCTGCTGGATCATCCGATTGTAAGCATGAGAGATCAGCCCGATCTCATCGGTCTGAGAGATGGAAATCGGCATCTGGAAGTTGCCTTCTCCCGCCAGGACCATATGGCGCTTCAGCTTGATCAGAGGCCCCGTCAGCCGGATCGAGATAAACGCGATAGTCGCGATCAAGACCAAAATAATGCCCAATGCGATCAGTAAATTGATCGTCCTCGTCTTCTCTGCCTGCGAGACGATCACATTCATCGGGATCAGCTTCGCCAGCAGATAACCGTTATGGTCGGAGCGGGCATAGACGAGCCGCTTGGCTTCCCCAGTCCCCGCTTCCGCATATTGAAAAGACCCTCCTTCCCTACCATCGCCGCGGATACGCTCGAGCAACTCGGGCGGCAAAGCAGATCTATGCGGATTGGAGCTGTACAGCAGTCCCCCTTCTTCCGTCCACAGTCCAAGCTCCTCGTCGAGATTAAGAATGCCCTCCTCGCCGATTCGCTGCAATTGGGTCAGCTCATAGTTGATCGTCAGGACGCCGACCTCCGGCGTGTAGCCTTTGATCAGACGGCTGAGCGAAAAGACGGGAACGTTGGACTGAATTCGGTACTCTGCCGGGTAGTCGGTCAAACGATGCGCGGACTCCACGATCAGTTTGTTAGGCGTCTCCATCGCATTGAGATACCAGTCGCGATTTTCCATCGCATGAGCGCCGGAGAACGAAGTATTTAACGCTTTATTGATCACGTACAGTTCCTGATTAAGCGGCGTGTAGAACATGACCGAATGGGTTTCCTTGCGGGCAAGATACAAGCTCATCAGCTTGCGAAGCTTCAGGTTATGCTGACTAAACGAGGTGTCCGCAAGCTGATATTCCGGGGAGAACAAAAGGTCGGAGTAGAATGTGAGCCCGATATTCTCCAGTTGAGCGAAATAATCGTCGATCCGGCTCGTTAACTGCTTCAAAATCACCTTATTGTTCGTAATATAGCTTTGTTCGAGCTCCGATGCGAAATTGCGATACGAGATATAGATAGACAACAGCAGCGGCATCGCGATCACGCCCAAAAAGCTGACGATCATTTTTTTGCGAATGCTCTGCATAATGCCCTGGATCATGTCGCCGCCCTCCCTCGAAACTTGACTGATACTGTCGCATACAGGCGTGCTCCAAGTATACGGGCGGATAAAAAAATAGACAAGAGCTTTCGGCAACGCTTTCATTACTCCGCTCCCCGTCATCGCTGAAGTCTCTTTGCAAACGACGGTATGGTGGCGAGAGTATCCAATACAGTGTTGGAAACCTAATTGCAGAACGAAAAAAGCGCAAGCAGTCTTGCAAGCTCTGCTTTGCGCTTTTTCTTTCTGCGACTGACCAATTAACGCACATCAGCGCACACCCAATGGGGTGGTCTTCCCAAGGCGAGTTCCCTTGCGGTCTGGGAGGCCGTTACGCGAGCAACTTCGACAGGCAAGCCATGACGAAAAAAACAATCGCTGTTTTCGTACATGCTTTACACCGAGAGACTCCAGTCACTCAGATGGATGTCAATGGGTCAGTCGTCGTTTTTTTTCGCTTGGCGAAATCAGATCGCAAACTGGCGGACCAGCTACTGCAATTCCTTGGCGATGTCCGACAACGTCTGCTCGAGCGGGTTATCTCCCCGCTCGAGCAAGCTGCTCCGCCGCCGCGGCGGTGTGGATACCTCGCCCGTGGACGCGACGATTTCCTTAAACGCCTGCTCTGCATCCCCAACGGCGATTACTCCTTCTTGCACTTCTTGAAGGCTTAGCTTCATCGCCTCGGCAGCGTCGATCGTATCTTTCTGAATCGTCTCGATCAGCTCAATGATTGGACGTCTCGTCCCTCTGCGAGGCAAGCTTGCGGACCTCCCTGCGAAGCCGGTTACTTGACGTTGACGACGAACGGAACGGTGATCACTTTGCCTTCGTGTTTGAATTGAGCCCATATTTTGTAGAGGCCGGCATGCGGAAAAGAAGTCGAGAACTCGGCCACCGGTCCCGTCGCTTTCTCGTCGATCGGGTGCACGTGAAGATACTGCTCCGCATCCGACGATAAGATCACGACGTGGCCGACGGCGCCCAGGTACGGTTCGAGGTCGTCAATTGCCTCCTTCGTCTTGTCGTCGCGTATCGTAAAAGAAAGCTTGACGTCCTTGCCCGGCTTGACCTCGTCAAGCGCAAGCTCGATTTCCTTGCCGTCTGTCGAGCGAACGAGCCGCTCGTCCTTCTTAAGCTCGACATGAGCCGCTTCCTCGCCTTCCACCGTCACCCATTCGCTCAGCGTCAAGTTTTTGCCGCCTTCGGGGATGAAGTCCGCGAACACCTTGTACTGTCCGCCCGACGGAAAAGCGGTCGTTACCGCGAACTCCCCGTCTCCCCGGTAATCGGGGTGAATATGGTCGAAGTAAGCCAAGTCGTGATCCACGACGATCAGATGAAGCAGCTTCTCGTGGTTGACTTCATACTTGTCCACGGGAGTTCCCTGCCGGTCCGTAATGCGAATGGTCAGCTCCGTCTCTTCGTTGGCAGCCGCCCGGCCGGCGGCGAAGTCGAACGAAGCCTGCAGGCCGCTCTCCCTCGCCGCGTTCGGCTCGTCATGCCCTCCATGCCCGGAAGCGTGCCGGCTTTCGCCGGACTTGCCGCAGGAGGCGAGCAGCGCTGCCGCGACAAGCGTACTCGCAATCGTCAGCATGATGCGTCTATTCATTCTCAAGCACGATCACTCCGTTTCCTAAATTGCCGTTGGGATCGATCAGGCGCGTTTGATTTTGACGCGCTGCAGGCGAAGCGCGTTCAGCACGACCGACACCGAGCTCAGCGCCATCGCCGCTCCCGCGACCCACGGCGCGAGCAAGCCGACCGCCGCGATCGGGATGCCCAGCGTATTGTAGCCGAGCGCCCAGAACAGATTTTGCCGGATATTGCTCATCGTCTTCCGGCTCATGTAGATGGCGTCGGGAATGCTGGACAAATCCCCGCGCATCAGCGTGACGTCGGCGGCTTCCATCGCCACGTCCGTCCCGGTCCCGATCGCCATCCCGATGTCCGCCGTCGCCAGCGCCGGGGCGTCGTTAATGCCGTCGCCGACCATCGCCACCTTCTTGCCGCTCGCTTGCAGCTTGCGCACTTCCTCCGCCTTCCCTTCCGGGAGCACTTCGGCCAGCACGCGGTCGATGCCGACCTGGGCGGCGATCGCCTTGGCCGTCCGCTCGTTGTCGCCCGTAATCATCACGACTTCGATGCCCATATCCTTCAGCTTGCGAACGGCTTCGGCGGACGTTGTCTTGATCGTGTCGGCTACCGCGACCATCCCTGCATAGCGGTTATCGATCGCCGCGAGCATCGCCGTCTTGCCGGATTCCTCCAGCAGCGACATCGTCTCGTACGCCTCGCTTGCATCCACGTTATAACGCTCCATCAATCTGCGCGTTCCGACGAGAACCCGTTTGCCCTGCGCTTCGG
The DNA here is from genome assembly GCF_041641335.1 of Cohnella sp. Classification (NCBI taxonomy): domain Bacteria; kingdom Bacillati; phylum Bacillota; class Bacilli; order Caryophanales; family Paenibacillaceae; genus Cohnella; species Cohnella sp. The sequence continues at coordinate 67,891 of NZ_JBEPYQ010000007.1, forward strand.
CTTGAATGCCGTAGCCGGGAATCGCTTCGAACGATTCGGCCGCGGCGATGCGGATGTTCCTCTGCCCGATGCCAGCGACGATCGCTTCCGCGAGCGGGTGCTCGGACTGGAGCTCCGCGGCTCCGACGAGACGGAGAAATTCCGTTTCGTCGCCGACCGCGATCACGTCGGTCAGCTCCGGCTTGCCGTTCGTCACCGTGCCCGTCTTATCCAGAACGACGGTGTCGACTTTGTGCGTCTGCTCCAGATGCTCGCCGCCTTTGAACAGAATTCCCAGCTCCGCTGCGCGGCCCGATCCGGCCATAATGGAAGTCGGCGTGGCAAGGCCAAGCGCGCAAGGGCAAGCGATGACCAGAATCGCGATCGCTTTCTCCAGCGCTTCGGCGAAATCGCCGGGCGCGGCGAAGAAGTACCAGACGAGGAAAGCCGCAATGGCTACGCCGACTACGATCGGCACGAAGATGCCCGAGATCGCGTCTGCCACCCGCTGAATCGGCGCCTTGGAGCCTTGAGCCTCTTCGACAACCTTGATAATCTGGGCCAGCGCCGTGTCTTTGCCGACCTTGGTCGCCTTTACGCGAAGCGCGCCGTTCTTGTTGATCGTCGCTCCGATTACGGCGTCGCCCGCTTTCTTGCCGACGGGCAGGCTCTCGCCGGTCAGCATCGATTCGTCAACGGACGATACGCCCTCCATTACTTCCCCGTCCACCGGAATTTTGTCTCCCGGACGAACGAGCACGATGTCTCCCGCCAGCACCTCTTCGACCGGCACCGTCAGCTCCTGTCCGTCGCGTACGACGAGCGCCGTTTTGGCCTGCAGGCCCATCAGCGACTTGATCGCCTCCGAAGTGCGGCCTTTGGCCCGGGATTCCAGCAGCTTGCCCATAATGACCAGCGTAATCAGAATCGCGCTCGTCTCGTAGTACAGCGCCGGACCGTGATGCTGCATGCCGGCTGCGGCATACCAGTCGATCGTCAGGTACAGACTGTAGAAGAACGCGGCCGAGGTGCCGAGCGCCACGAGCACGTCCATATTCGCGCCGCCGCCCCGAAGCGCCTTGTACGCTCCGACGTAGAACGGTTTGCCGACGTAGAATTGCACCGGAGCGGCAAGAAGCAGTTGGAACCACGGCTCCATGAACAGCTCCGGCAAGTAGATCCAGGAGGTGAACGAGAAGTGGGCGACCATGCTCCACAGCAGCGGCAGCGACAGAACGGCCGACAAGATCAGCTTGTTTTTCTGCTTCCGGGTTTCCTTGGCGCGCCGATCCTCCGCGTTCGCGTCTTCCTGCCGGACGATCGCCCGGTAGCCGAGCTGTTTGACCTTGCCCTGAATATCGCCGACCGAGACGCTCCCTGGATTGAACTCTACGCGGGCGGATTCGAGCGCGAAGTTGACGGTAAGGCCCGTTACGCCGGGAAGCTTCGCCAGTCCCTTCTCGATCCGGTTAGCGCACGCCGCGCACGTCATGCCTTCCAGCTTGAACTGCGCGACCTCCTTGGCGGTGTCGTATCCCAGCTTGCGGATCGTCTCCTCCATTCGTTCGATGCCGACTTTCGCCGGATCGTAAGTGACGCTCGCCTGCTCGACCGCGAAGTTGACGTTGGCGGCCGTGACGCCTTCCAGCTTGCCGAGTCCCTTTTCGATCCGGTTGGCGCATGCCGCGCACGTCATGCCGGTAATTTGCAAAGACGTCTGCTTCGTATCGCTCGTCGCCGTCGTTTCCACTGTCGCTCACTCCTTAGTCGCGCAAGCCGATTATGACTTTACGTCGTATCCTTGATCCTCGATCGCCGCTTTGATTTTGTCGACGGTCGTGCTGCTTTCGTTATAAGTCACTTCGACCGACCCGCTCCTCAGATCGACGGTTCCTTCCGCTCCGATCTCCTTGAGCGCGCCTTCGACGGAATTTACGCAGTGCTGGCAGCTCATGCCTTCGACTTTCAAAATGGTTTTAGCCATGTTTCATCAACCTTTCGGATATGATTTTGATTTCTGACGCTAGTATACCCCTCTACCCTATATGTAGTCAATATCTATTTTTAGAATACCAGGGTACCCTATATTGAAAGCTAATGCGACTATTGCCTTCCGGGGATAAAAAAGAGCAGCGCCGCCGCTGCCCGTTTCGTGTCACTTCATCATTTTGTTCATCGTCGTCATCAATTCGTTGATGACGTCCATGTCGCCTTCCTGAATTCGTTCTACGACGCAGCTCTTCATATGATTCTCGAACAGCAGCTTCCCTACTCCGTTTAACGCCGATTGGATGGAGGCGATTTGGTTGAGCACGTCGTCGCAGTACGTATCCTTCTCGATCAGTCCCTTGAGTCCGCGCACTTGGCCTTCGATCCGGTTGAGGCGGCTGACCAGGCTGTTTTTCACCTTGTCGGAGTGATGGCTCTTGCGAACCGAGCTTCCGTCCGAGCAGCATTCCGCTCCGTCCTCCGTCCCGTGTTCCAGTTGTTCCGTCGACGCATCCATGCGGATCGACCTCCTTCCTTTTCTCCTAATATACTCCCATCCCCTATAAAAGTAAATCCCGTTACCGCCCTCCGGCCGGATCGAACACCGCTCCCGCGAACAGAACGCAGCCCGTGCCGCCGTCTACAATCGCAGCGATAAACGGCCTGTCTGCCTTCATTTCGAACGGCTCCTCCGGAGGCGCCGCCCCGGCAAGCATCTCCACCACCGTCGCCGCTGCCGCTTCGGTGCCTTCCTCGTCCATGGCGAGGGTGGCCCGGTGCGTAACCTTGCTGATGAACAAGTTCGGCGGCTCGGGCGCCATCGCCGAGAATTCCGCGCGGTCCGGTTCGAACGCTTCCGAGATTCCCGCCCGCCGCAGCGAGTCGACCAGATCTTCGGAATACTCCAAGCGAAGCCGGGGAATTTCGATGCTTCCTAGCCGCGCTTCGTACGATTCCGTCAGCAGACCCGGATTCTCCGCCAGCCGAACCGCCAATTCGGACAACGCGACGTCTTCGTCCGGCAGCAGAACGGCCATATAGGCCGACTCGCGTTTCCCGTAAGGGAGCCGGATCGCTTCGTAGCCGTCCTTCTTCGCGTAGAGGTAACGGCCCCCGCCGCTCATCATGGGCACCGACACCGTCTCGTCGGGAGAGACTCGGAAGAGACCGTCCTTCGTCCGGTTCGGGTTGAACGGGGTCGTCCATGCGCCGTTAAAATAAACCGCGTTCAGCACGTACATAGCCGCATCCGCCTCCACGCTCTCCAGCATCTGCTTGATTTTGCCCTCGGTCGCATTTTCCACCCATTCGTTCATCGTTCGCAGCGTTTGCGGTGCGGCGAAGTCTACCCGCTCGACCTCCGCTCCGAAGTCGTCCCGGCTCCTGCCGACGAATTCGTCCAGGAACGGCTTGCCTTCATTCAACCACAACGAGTTGGCGACGTTCGTCCGGATGCCCTCTTCTCCCGGATGACGAAGCAGATCGAGCAGCACCCGATAGCCTTCCCCGATCTCGTCGTTCGTTTTCCCGCCGAGCCCCAGCGCCTCCCGCATTTCTTCCCCCGTCTTACCCGCTCCGCCCGTCGTCGTTAGCGCCAACGCGGAAGACACGCTTAACGGAGACAGCAGCACGTTCTGTTCCGGACGCTCGGCCATCAGCTTCTCCATCAGCGACAAGCCGAACCCGTTGGAAGCCTGCACGAGGCTTGAATCGACGTCTTGGGCCATATACGCGCTCTCCCGCCTCTCTTCGCCCGGCGAGTCCGGATTGTTCCCCGCACCCGAATTCCCGCAGCCCGAGCAGGCGATTACCGCCGCCATACCTAAACCGATAGCCGTTTTGCGCACGTCTCATCCCCCATTTCTTTACTGAACATGACGTTCCCTGGAAGAAAGAAGTTGCAGCTCAGCGAAAATCGGAGAGTCCGGCAAACCGCAGCAGGGCCATCCCGCTCATCCTTGGATGCGCTGCGGAAAGGCCCTGCTGCGGGAATGCGATCTATTCGACAAGAGCGTTCTTCGCCGCGATGACGAATTGTTCGAAGAACGCGTCGTCCTCCTCCAACCTCTCGTCCACCGCCTGAATTTCCTCTTCGCTGCCGGATCGGTCGCTGAAATTCAGCGCATAGCTCCAATTGTTTTTCCCATTGTCGCTTTGAATCGTCACTTCGTAGCCTTGCTTGTGGTTTTCGATCTCGAAGCGAATGAGGCCGACGTATCCGTTCTCCTCGTCCCGGGTCATTTTCGCGCTAAGTATAGTTGCCTTCATGCCGTCACCTCCTCATCAGCAATGAATCAAGCTTCAAAATGTTACATTTTGTATCTTTTTTTAAATTATACCCTTATTGTAGCTGAATGCGAGCTGAAAATTATTATATTCCGCCTGATTTGCACCGATTTCTCAAGAAAACGTTTCCTCTTCCTCTTGACACGATACATTTTGTATCATAAATTTAATTTAGATCACTCTATTTCTGATCAAGGAGATATGACGAATGACTATGGGAGACAGATTGCGCGAGCTGCGATTGCAGCGCAAAATCTCGCAAGAAGAAGTGGCGCGCCATATCGGCATCACCCGCTCCGCCTACAGCCATTACGAGATTAACAATAGACAGCCTGTCTATGAAACTCTCATCAAGCTTGCCGCGTTCTTCGACGTTTCGCTGGATTACGTAATCGGAGGCACGCAGCCGAATCCTTCCGCGGATTCGCCCGCAATTCCGGATTCGGGAGAAATTCTGAAGCTGTTCCGGCGAATGAGCCACGAGCAGCGCAAGCAATCCATCTCCCTGATTTCGGATTTCATGAGCCGGGAGCAGCGAGCGGACAACAGCGGCTAGGGCGTGTATGCATACACGCCCTAGCGACGCGCCGGAAGCTCAATGCGGAAGACGCACCCGCCGCCTTCGGAATTACGGACGTCGATTCGTCCGCCGTGCAATTCGACGATTTCTTTCGCGATCGCAAGTCCCAATCCGCCGCCTCCCGAACCGGAAGATCCGGAATCGCCCTTCCGATAGTACCGGTCGAAAATTCGGGGCACGTCGGCGGGCTCGATTCCGGGGCCGCTGTCGGCGACCAGAATTTCCACCCCGCCGGTTTCCGGCAACGTCCGCAGCGACAGTACGATCTCGCCGCCTTCCGGCGTGTAGCGAATGGCGTTGTACAGCAGGTTGGCGAACACGCGGTCCATCTGCCTGATATCGACCGCCACGATCGTATCGGGAGCGGATTCGCCGATCCGCTCGCAGCGAAAGCGAATGCCCTTGCCCTGCATCTCCAAGCCGTATTGTTCCGTTATCCTTTGTTGCCAGTACGACAAAGGAATATTCTCCAGCGACAGTTCCAGCCTCCTGGCTTCCAGCAAAGACAAGTCGAATAGGTCCTGGATGAGGGAATTGAGGCCTTCGACCTTCGACAGCATCGACCGGATCGTCTTGTCGCGCTGTTCCGGTTCCGAGATGACGTCGTCTCTGAGCGCCTCCAGATAGCCGCGCAGCAGCGTGATCGGCGTCCTCAAGTCGTGAGAAATGTTGCTGACGAGACGGGCTCGCGAATGCTCCATCCTCTCCAGCTCGACTTTCGCTTCCTCCAGCGTAACGTAAGAGCGCCGCAGCTCCTCCGTCCGCTCCTCGATTCTTTCCTCCAGCGAGCTGTTCCATTCGATCAGCTGCGCCGACATCCTCTCCGCCCTGTCGTAGGTCAACGAAAACCTGAGCGAAATGATGAACGAATTCATGATGATCAAGAACAGCAGGCCGAACGGGAGCATATCGACCGAACGGGACCATCCGTTGTAGAACAGAATGTCGTTGACGATCGTTACGACAAGGCCGGCGACGCCGATCAGCGCGAGCATCGCGCCTTCCCGCTTCCGGTGGGCCGATACGACCAAGCCGACCAGAACTCGCGCGCTGAACAGGAGCACGTAGATCTGGTTAACGATGAGCCACGATGTAAAAGACAGCGTCGGCGTAACGAACGCAACAAGAATAAGCGCGGCGCCGACGAGGGTCGCGGCTTTGAACCACATCTTCGGGATTTCCAGCGGATACATCTTGCGGAAGTAGGCGAAGCCCGCCCAGGCGGCCATGACGAACGCCGCATACTCGAGCCGGATCGCCGTCCCCCAGCTCATGCCCTGCAGCCATCTGACAATAAAACCTTCGCCGATCAGGCCGGTCCTCAGCCCGACGCATAGGCAGAGCAAGGCGAACATCACGTTCGCGGTTTCCTTCCGCCGCAAAATATACAGCCCGAGATGATAAAAGCCGATCATGAGCAGGCAGCCCATAATAATCAACTCTTGAGCGGCATGCCTGAGCTGTAATCGCTGGATTTGCTCCGACGTGCCCATCAGGATCGACGTGCGGACGCCGCCGTGCCGGTGGTCGTAGTTGGCGACGACAAGCTTCAGCTCCGTTCGTTCTCCTCCCGCGCCGAAGTGGACGGTCGCAGGCACCTGACGAGGAATCGTCAGACGCGCCGAGACGTCGGGATGCCCGCGCGATTGCACAAGCTTGTCCCCGATGTAAAGCTCGTAAGACGTCGAAATGTTCGGCAGCCGAATCGCCATCATCCCGCTCTGGGGGCGATGCAGTATCGTCAACCGATATTCGCCGTAGCCGATGTCGTCCAGCGATTTTCCGTCGCCGGGCTCGACCGCGCCCCACGTTCCGGGCATGTTCAGCGTCGTATCCCGATACGCCGGCTTCAAGCCGGTCTCTTCCCCGCGCTCCAGCCACCGGAAGCCCCACTCGCCGTCCAGAGGGACGGTTCCCTCTTCGTTCCAAGGCCACTGGGTCAAGTCGATGACCCCTCCGGCGGCGACCGGCTCCGCCATGCTTCCTCGCGAAGAAGACGCGCATCCTGCCGCCCCGACCGACAGCAGCGCGATAATCGCCAAAGCCGCCGCATACGTATACCATCGCCTGATCGACATTTCCGCTTTTCGCGACGCCACGATTCCCTCTCCCTTTATTGATCGATGTCGGTCCGGTGCGAATACGTTTCGAACGTCATTGTAACGGTGCATTGATTCCTCGTCAACGCTTTCGTTATAATAAGACGATTGGAGTGTTTTCACAAAATCGGTTCTCCTCTTCGAGAATTAAGACCTTCGCACGGAGGATTATGATGACCAGCTACGAAGCAACCGTCCTCGTCGTCGACGACGAGCAGGAAATTACCGAGTTGATCGCCCTCTATTTGCAAAAAGCGGGGTTCGACGTATACGCGGCCGACAACGGGACGCAGGCTCTCCGGACGGCGGAGACGCTTCAGCCCGACTTGATCCTGCTCGACGTCTCGCTCGGACGCATGGACGGCATCGAGGTGTGCCGCATGCTGCGGCAAGGACCTTGCGCGGACGTGCCGATCCTGTTCCTCAGCTGCAAGTCGGAAGACCGGGACATCATTCGCGCGTTGTCCGAAGGCGGGGACGATTATATTACGAAGCCGTTCAGCCCGAGCCAGCTCGTCGCGAGAATTCAGGCGCACATCCGCAGGCGCAGAACGCGGGAACGAAATCCGGAGGAGCAAGCCTCGTCGCTCAGCTTCCCGGGGCTGGACATCGATTTTCTCAGCATGGAGGTTCGCTTGAACGGCGAACTGCTCTCGTTGTCGGCCAAGGAGTTCGAACTGCTCAGCGTCATGGCCAAATCCCCAAAGCGGGTATTTCCGCTGGAGGAGCTGTACCGCAGAGTGTGGCAGACGGACAGCATGGGCGATACGCGGACGCTGATGGTGCACGTCAGCAATCTCAGGAAGAAGCTGGAGAGCGATCCCGCTCGTCCCCGCTGGATTCAGACCGTACGCGGCTTCGGCTACCGGTTCTGCCCTGCGGAGAACTGCGAGGAACAGACCTCATAACTTAAAGCTGAAAACCGGACTTTTTGAACTCACCATAAATAGACGACAAAAGGAAGTTGAACGATGATGCGATTGGCGCAAGATTGGCAAGATTACGAACTGCTCGACACCGGCAACGGAGAGAAGCTCGAGCGTTGGGGAGACGTCGTTCTGCGGCGCCCCGACCCGCAGATTATTTGGCCGCTGAAGTCCGAGAACGCAGACTGGAAGCAGGCGGACGGCCATTACCACCGCAGCAGCAGCGGCGGCGGACAATGGACCTACAAGCGCTCGTTGCCGGAACGCTGGAGCATTGCGTACGGCCCGCTTAAGTTCCATATCAAGCCTACGAACTTTAAGCATACCGGCCTGTTCCCCGAGCAAGCGGTCAATTGGAGCTGGATGATGAACAAAATCCGCGAAGCCGGACGACCGATCCGCGTGCTGAACTTGTTCGCGTATACGGGAGGCGCGACGGTCGCCTCCGCTTCCGCCGGGGCGGAAGTCTGCCACGTGGACGCCGCCAAGGGCATGGTTCAATGGGCGAAGGAAAATGCCGAGCTGTCCGGACTAGGGTCCGCTCCGATCCGCTACATCACGGACGATGTCTTCAAGTTCGTCCAACGGGAGCAAAGAAGAGAGCGCCAGTACGAAGCGATCATCATGGACCCTCCGTCTTACGGACGCGGACCTAACGGGGAAACGTGGAAGCTTGAAGAAAACTTGTTCCCGTTCCTGGAGACGTGCATGTCCATCCTCTCCGACAAGCCGTTGTTCGTGCTCGTTAATTCGTATACGACCGGATTCTCCCCTACCGTATTAAGCAATCTGCTCGAGCTCAGCTTCAAGCGCAAGTTCGGCGGTTCGCTCGATAGCGGGGAAGTCGGGCTGCCGATTACGCGCAGCGGCATGACGCTGCCCTGCGGCATCTACGGACGTTGGGAAAGCGGGAGTTGACGAAAGGCTTGACACATCAGATTAACGATTCGATTTGGGGCAGAAGGTGTGCCTCCCTGCTCGGCATAAGCTTGCTGGCGATCGTTCTTACGTCCTGTACGAACGATTCTTCCCGTGCGCTGCCGCCCTCTTCGGAACAGGCTCCGTCGAAGACAGCCTCTTCCCCGGCTCCCTCTGCAACGGCTTCCGGCTCGCCGGAAACGCCGTCTCTCGAGCTGCCTGCGGAGCCTGTGGTCACGGAAGCGACGTTGCTGGCCGTCGGGGACATCATGGTGCACATGCCGCAGCTTCCCGCCTATTACGACAAAGCCAGCGACAGCTATGACCTCACTCCGTGGTTCTCGCAAGTAAAACCGATTTTGGAGCGCGGAGACTGGGTCATCGGCAACCTGGAGACGCCGATCGCAGGCAAGGATTTGAAGTTTACCGGCTTCCCGCGCTTTAACGCCCCCGACGAGCTGGCCAAAGCGGTCAGAAGCGCCGGCATTCAGCTGGTCTCGACCGCCAACAACCATTCGCTCGACCGCGGCGTTCCCGGCGTGGAGAGGACGCTGGCGACCGTGCGCAAAGCCGGGCTGGTTCCGTTCGGAACCGCGGCAAGCGCTGAGGCACGGGATCGCGAAGTCATCGAGGAGAGGAACGGCATTCGCATGGGCTTCCTCTCCTACACGTACGGCACGAACGGCATTCCGATTCCTTCGGGCAAAGAATACGCCGTCAACCTGATCGACCTCGACGTCATCAAGCGCGACATCGCGAAGCTGAGGCAGTCCGACGTCGACGCGGTAACCGTCTCCCTTCACTTCGGAGTCGAGTACCAGCGCATGCCGAACTCCCAACAGACCGCTCTGGCCAAGGAGTTGATCCGGTGCGGGGCCGATCTCATTCTCGGCTCGCATCCTCACGTCGTACAGCCGTACGAGGAAATTTCCGTTCCCGCCGAGGAAAGCTTCGACGGTACTCCCCGCAAAGGGATCGTCATCTACTCGCTCGGAAACTTCATCTCCAACCAGACCGGCAGCTGGAAGGACGTCGGCGTCATCTTCGGCGTGCGCATGACGAAAACCGCCCATCCGGACGGAACCGTCGAGATGGAATGGAACGAAATCACGACCGAACCGACCTGGGTTCATATCGTCTGGAAGAACAAGAAACGGCATTATACGGTTATTCCTCTTCAGACCGAACTGAAGCTGCGCAGCTTCTCCGAACTGACGTCCAAAGATTACGAGAAGATGCGCACGATGCAGACGGGCATTCACAAGCATCTCCGCAAGCTCGTCTCGGGTTGACGACGGGCCTTCGGCTCCCAATAAGCTTCAACCAACAAAAAACAGCGCAAGTTCCGGACAGACGATAGGTCTCCGAGAACTTGCGCTGTTTCATTAGCTACCGATAGCTGTTCCTGCGTTTACACTACCGGCTCCTTGGCCGTTTCGACAGTTTGCCTCGTGCTTGCTCTCCGGCTTCTTGGCCGATTCAACGGCTCGCCTTGCGTTACTCCACCGGCTCTCTCGCCGTTACGACAGCCCGTCCCCGCCCTATACGACCGATTCGGCAGCCGCCGATTCGCCGGCCGGCTCCGCCGCTTCATTGTCGGCATTCGTTTTCCGTTCTGACGTTCGCGCTTCTCTGGTGCCCGACACTTTGCCGATCAGATAGACGAGCAGTTGGCGATTGTGAGTGGAAATCCGGTCCAGAGATTCGTTCACGATCGCCGAGCGAACAGCGATGCCGCGCTCGACTTCGGAACGTCCTAGCTCGGTCATCGTCACCCAAACGATTCTGCGATCCCCTTCGTCCCGGTTTCTCTCGACCAGCCCCGCCCTCTCCATGCGATCGAGCAGCGTCGTAATTGCGGCGGGAGTCGTCTCCAAATGGGGTAGCAGGTCCGACGGCTTCATCGGCTCGTGCGCTTGCAACAGCTCCAGCACTTCCAGTTGCCCCGCCGTCAGTTGCGGAGCCAGCTCCGTCTCCATCCGCGCGTTCCAATCCTTCGTGAGCTTCGTCCAGCTTTTCACAAATTCCGCCGCATTATCCATAGGTACGCCCCTTCCTTCCCGAACATTGCCTTCTCCTTTATTATACTCACCGTCTATGTCGAAAGATAGTTTAATGCAATTAAATATTTACGACATGAATCCGCACGATCGAGAACATGACGACAAACGGCGACATATACTGGTTACGAAATATGGGTAAAAGCGGAGAAACGGCCATGAGGAGGCGCTGTCCATGTCCTCTAACGAAACGAAAATCAAAATGATCGGCCAAATGGCCCAGGATGCCGGACTAATAGAAGACCCCCAGTGGCTCGAACGGCTCAATGAACCGGTGCCCCTGTGGGTCGTCTTGGATATGCTGTTGCGATGGATAGACCGTACCGAACCGAACGGTTCCGGCCCTTACGATTAAGCGGACCCGGCTTGCGTCGAGAGCGGCTTGACGAAGGCTTCGGCCAGCGTGTCCCCCCGGTCGACGGGAATCATCAGCTTGCCCTGCCCGCGTCTGTCTTCGATCGGAGAGCTCTCCGAGGAAAATTCCGATACGGCCCCGCTCGCCGTCAAGGCGAGCAGGCTGACCGCTTCCCTGACATGGAACGCGGCGACCAGCTTCGTGCCGTTCGGACGGACGCGTTTGCCTTCTTTGAACTCGAACGTCTGAATGCCCTTGCCCCCGCGGCCTTGCTGAGGATAATCGAGCAGCAGGGTGCGCTTCGCATAGCCGTAGTCGGACAGAACGAGAACCTCTCCTTCGTCCTCCGCGACGAACAGAGCGTCCGTCAGCTGATCGCCCTCTTTCAGCATAATGCCTCTTACTCCTCCGGCGACGCGGCCCTGCACGCTGACTTCCTCGCGGTTGAACCGGATGCTCATCCCCTGCTCGGTCACGAGCAGCAGATCGTCCGGACTGTCCGAACGCATCACCTTCACGATCTCGTCCCCGTCCGCCACTTTGCAGGCGGCAATCGCCATGCTTCGCGTCGTGGCGTATTCGACGAGCGGCGTCCGCTTCACTTGTCCCCGCTTCGTTACGAACACAAGCATCGGCCCGGACGTCTCTGCGTCTTCCTTCCCGTCTACCGGCGGAGTCAGCTCCGCGCTCTTGGCGCGCACGACGCCGACGATGCGGTCGTCTTTGGCAAGCGGAAGCACGTTCACGATCGCCGTCCCCGTGTCCTTCCACTTGAACTCCGGAATTTGGTGAACCGGCAGCAAGTAGTAGTGGCCCTTCTGCGTGAAGAGCAGCAGCGGGTCGAGCGTGTTGACTCCGAGACTCCAGCGAATGACGTCGCCTTCCTTCACGCCCGCGCTTTCGAGCTCTCCGCCGGATCGCGTGAACGACAGAAGGCTCGTCCTCTTAATGTAGCCCTCGCGGCTTAGCGTCACGAGCACTTCTTCCGCCGGAACCATCACTTCCAGGTTGACCTTGATCTCTTCCACTTCGCCCTGAATGACGGAGCGGCGGTCGATGCCGTATTTGTTGCGGATTTCCGCCAGCTCGTCCTTAATGACGCTCAGCAGCTTGCGCGGACTATCCAGAATGGCGCGCAACTGGGCGATTTTCTTAAGGGTGTCTGCATGCTCCTTCTCGAGCTGGGTAATCTCGAGATTGGTCAGCCGATAGAGCTGCAAGGTGAGAATGGCGTCCGCTTGGCGCTCGGTGAAGCCGAACTTGGCGACCAGATTGTTTTGCGCGTCTTGACGGTTTTTCGAAGCTTTGATCGTCTCGATGATCTGATCGAGCAGGTTCAGCGCCTTGACGAGCCCTTCCAGCACGTGCGCGCGGTCTTCCGCCTTCTCCAGATCGTATTGGGTGCGGTGCGTGACGACTTCCTTCTGGTGCTCGATGTACGCGTCAAGAATCTGCTTAAGGCCGAGTTGGCGCGGCGCCTTGTTCACAATCGCGACCATGTTGAAGTTGTACGTCGTCTGCAGGTCGGTTTTCTTCAGCAGGAAAGCGAGTATGCCTTCCGCGTCCGCATCCTTCTTCAGCTCGACGACGATGCGCAGGCCGTTCCGGCCGCTCTCGTCCCGCACTTCGGCGATGCCCTCGACCTTCTTCTCCATCCGCAGGCTGTCGATGGCGTTCACGAGCTTCGACTTGACGACTTGGTACGGAATTTCCGTAATGACGATCTGCTGCTTGCCGCCTCGCATCTCTTCGATCGCGGTTTTGGAGCGGATATGGATTTTCCCTTTGCCCGTCTCGTAAGCCTCGCGAATGCCGTCCGCGCCCATAATGATGCCGCCGGTCGGAAAATCAGGACCTTTCACGGTGTCCATCAGCTCTTGCACCGTAATGTCCGGCTTGTTCATGACGGCGACGCACGCATCGATGATCTCGCGCAGATTATGCGTCGGGATTTCCGTGGCGAAGCCGGCCGATATGCCGGATACGCCGTTCACGAGCAAATTCGGGTAACGCGACGGAAGAACGACGGGCTCCTTGGCCGTGTTGTCGAAGTTGTCCTTGAACAGCACCGTCCTCTTCTCGATATCGCGCAGCAGCTCCATCGAAATCGGAGACAGACGCGCCTCCGTATACCGCATCGCCGCCGGCGGATCGTCGTCCATCGATCCCCAGTTGCCGTGCCCGTCGACGAGCATGTGCGCCATTTTCCATGGCTGGGCCATCCGCACCATGCCCTCGTAGATCGAGGAATCGCCGTGAGGGTGGTAGTTCCCCATCACGTCGCCGACCGTCTTGGCCGACTTCCGGTAAGGCTTGTCCGGCGTGTTGCCCGACTCGTACATCGCGTACAGAATGCGGCGCTGCACCGGCTTCAGGCCGTCGCGGACATCCGGAATGGCGCGGTCCTGGATAATGTATTTAGAATAGCGTCCGAAGCGGTCTCCTACGACCTCCTCCAGAAACGCCGGCAAAAAGTTCTCAAGTAGGCTCACTGCTACTGCCTCCTAGTTCTGGGGCACACGCACCGGGATATCGCTCTCGCAGACCGTTAGTTCAACAATGTCCCGATGATGTGCGGTTTATTAGCGGTCCGACAGACCGCTATTTCTGTGTTTGCGCAGTTCTAGCCCGGTTAACGGCCTAGCAGACCGTTATCTACGCCTTCGCGCCGGTTCTAGCCCGGTTAACGGCCTAACAGACCGTTACTGCGCATTCGCGCCGATTCTAGCCTGGTTAACGGCCTAGCAGACCGTTATCTACGCCTTCGCGCCGATTCTAGCCCGGTTAACGGCCTAACAGACCGTTACTGCGCCTTCGCGTCGGTTCTGGCCCAGTGAACGGTCCAACAGACCGCTAACCCTCCCACCCGCTCGCAAGACTACTCCTCGTACTCCGTGAAATCGACGTTCTCGATGATCCAGCGTTTGCGAGGGTCGACCTTGTCGCCCATCAGCGTCGACACGCGGCGCTCCGCCTTGGCGGCGTCTTCGATCTGCACCTGCAGGAACGTGCGCGTCTCGTAGTTCATCGTCGTCTCCCACAGCTGGTCGGGGTTCATTTCTCCCAGGCCTTTGTACCGCTGCAGCTCGGCGCCCTTGCCGAGCTCCTTCGTGAAGACGCTCAGCTGCTCGTCCGTCCAGGCGTAGCGCACCGTCTCCAGCTTGCCCGACTTTCTCGTGATCTTGTAGAGGGGCGGCTGGGCGATGAACACCTTGCCCGCGTCGATCAGCGGCTTCATGTACCGGTAGAAGAAAGTAAGCAGCAGCACTTGAATGTGCGCGCCGTCCGTATCGGCGTCGGTCATAATAATGATCTTGGAATAGTTGCATTCCTCGACGTCGAACTCCGAGCCGATGCCCGCTCCGATCGCCGAGATAATCGCCTTGTACTCGTCGTTCTTCAGAATGTCGACGAGCTTGGATTTCTCCGGATTCATCGGCTTGCCCTTAAGCGGCAGAATGGCCTGGTACTTCGAATCCCGGCCCTGCTTGGCCGATCCGCCCGCGGAATCGCCCTCGACGATGAACAGCTCGTTGCGAGAGCTGTCCTTGGACTGGGCCGGAGACAGCTTGCCGCCGAGGCTCGGGCTCTCGCTGCGCTTCTTGCCGCTGCGGATTTCCTCGCGCGCTTTGCGCGCCGCTTCCCGGGCCTTGGAAGCCTGAATCGACTTGCGGATCAGCAGTTGGCCTACCTGCGGATTCTCTTCCAGAAATACGGTCATCTTGTCCGTCACGACGGCGTCGACCGCGCCGCGCGCAGAAGCGCTCCCGAGCTGGTCCTTCGTCTGGCCGACGAATTCGACCTCGGACATTTTAATATTGATGACCGCCATCATGCCTTCGCGCAGGTCGTTGCCTTCGAGATTTTTTTCCTTCTCCTTCAGCTGTCCCGTCTTGCGCGCATATTCGTTCATCACCCGAGTGTAGGCGGTTTTGAAGCCCGTCTCGTGCGTGCCTCCGCCCCTCGTCGGAATGGCGTTGACGAACGATGCGATCGTCTCCGTATAGCCGTCGTTGTACTGCAGCGCGATCTCGACCTCGATGTCGTCCTTCTCCGCCGCAAAATGGATGACATCGTGCAGCACCGATTTCTCTTCGTTCAGGAACTGCACGAACTGGCGCGCGCCGCCTTCGTAATGGAACGAGTCCGACTTGCCGCTGCGCTCGTCCTTGATGTTGACCTTCAGTCCGGAGTTGAGGAACGCGATTTCCTGCAGCCGTTCCGACAAGGTGTCGTAGTTCATGCTGACGTTGCCGTGGAACACTTTCGGATCGGGCTTGAACGTCACCTTCGTGCCGGTGCGGTTCGTATTTCCGGTCACATCCAGCCCCGTCACGGGTTCTCCGACATGCTCCACGCCTTTGTCGTCGACCCACGTCTCGAATCTCATCTTATGTATTTTTCCATCGCGGTAAATCTCGACTTCCAGCCACTCGGACAAGGCGTTCGTTACCGAAGCGCCTACCCCGTGCAGCCCGCCGGACTTCTTATAGCCGCCTCCGCCGAATTTGCCGCCCGCATGCAGGATCGTATAGACGACCTGAGGCGTCGGGATGCCGCTCTTGTGCATGCCCGTCGGAATGCCCCGCCCGTTGTCGATGACCGTAACGGAGTTGTTCGCATGAACGGTGACGTCGATGCGCGAGCAAAACTTGGCCAGATGCTCGTCCACGGCGTTGTCCACGATCTCCCACAACAGATGATGCAGACCCGACGTCGTCGTGCTGCCGATATACATGCCCGGCCTTTTGCGAACAGCGGTTAGCCCTTCTAAAATTTGAATATCATCCGCGCTGTATTCACTTCCCGCCTGCGCGGCGGATTCAGTGAAAATATCCAGTTGTTCGGTCACGAACGGACCTCCTTGCGTAATCTCTTGCGCTTATGCTCATAAACGCGCTTCGTTTATTCTAATTCAAGATGTCTTGCTTCGTAAAGACGGCGAACGAAACGATAATCGACGCAGCGCCCCAGATCGCCAGTACGGCGAGCGAAAATCCGAGCGACATGCCCTCGATCGGAGGCGGCGTTCCCCGCAAATAAGCGGACAGCTCCAGGTTGACGTTGAACAAATATTTCGCCGACTTCCAGGAAGAGGCCATGTTGGCCAAAATCGTGCCCGAGATGATCGTCGCCATCATCGTCACGAAGCTCGCCGCCGTGCTGCGCACGAGCACCGATACCATCAGTCCGATCACGGCCACCACCATGGCGGCGAACCAGATGAGCCCCGCCTGCATCAGCAGGTACACGCCCTGCGTGACGGCATGGACATTCGACGTATCCACGTCCGCGCCCTGAACCCGGAACCCGACGAACACCGGTTCTCCCCAGCCTCCGTAGCCGAACACGAGGCCTGAGATCAGGTAGCAGAGCGCGACTGTCGTCACGAGAATAAGAGAAACGTATAAGGTCAGTGTCGCTAATTTGGAAAATAAAATTCGCCATCTTCGCACGGGCCGCGTCAGCAGCATCTTGATCGTCCCCGTCGAACGCTCCGAGGAGACGAGATCCGAAGCGATCGCCAACACCATGAGCGGGATGAACAGACTCACCGCGTTATCCATAAACCTGCGGGTAAACGTGACCCCGTTCGGAGACTCGGGATTGATGTCGTGATCGAGATAATATTGCAGCTGCTGAACAAGCGCCTTGCGCCACTGCTTCCATTCCTCTGGAATCCGGTCGCTGCTCAGGGCGTTCGTATTGTCGGTAATCCGGCTCTGCAGCTCGGCCCGCCAATCCGTCCGGAACTTGTCGGCGCTGTTCTGCGCGATCTTCATCTGGGCATAGACGAATACGGGGATCAAGATGAGCAGGATAAGCACGACGACCGCGAACCGTTTCTTCTTCCATACCTTTAACGACTCGTTCTGAATGAGCGCCAGCAGATTAGTCAATTTTCTCCCCCTCCGTCAGCTTCAGGAATAGCTCCTCCAAGGAGGGAGCGACGCGCTGCACCGATGCGATGCCGACGCCGGACGCCACAAGTCGGCTCACCCAGTCCGCGACTCGGCTCTCGTCCACGACGGTGACGATCGGCTCGTCCAACGCGGACAGCAGCGCTTCGTCGATCCGATGCTCCTCCTCCGGCACGAGCCCGATGTCCGAACCGTCGGCGAACATCCGCTTCGCTTCTTCCGGCCGATCGACCTGCCACACCGTGTACGCGCCCGCCTGCGAGACGAGCTGCTCCACCTCGCCGACGGCGATGACTTCGCCGTGCGCGATAATCGCCACACGGTCGCACATGAGCTGGATCTCGCTGAGCAGGTGGCTCGAAATGAACAGGCTCATGCCGCTCTCCGCCAGCATGCGGATAAACTCGCGCAGCTCCTTGATTCCTTTCGGATCGAGACCGTTCGTCGGCTCGTCCAGAATGAGCAGCCGGGGCTTGCACAGCAGTGCCTGGGCGATGCCCAGCCGCTGCCTCATGCCGAGCGAATAGGTTTTCACCTTGTCGTGGATTCGGTGGTCGAGTCCGACGATCTCCACCACTTCGGCAATGCGCGACTCCGGAATTCCAGGCTGCATTCGGGCGAAGTGAGCAAGATTTTCCCATCCGGTCATAAAGCCGTACATTTCCGGATTTTCCACGATACAGCCGATATGCGCGAGCGCTCTGTCCGGATGCGTGCGGACGTTCTCCCCGCAGACGAGGATGTCCCCGTCCGTCGGTTTGATCAGGCCGACAAGCATGCGGATCGTCGTCGTCTTCCCCGAGCCGTTCGGTCCCAGAAACCCGAATATCTCCCCCGCCTTGACGTCGAAGGAGACGTCGCGAATGATCGGCTTGCGCCCGATTCTTTTTTTCAGCCCCCGTACCGACAATACGACTTCCTTCTCCTGCTCTCCCATCGGTGATCCCCTTTCTCCGTCGTTATCGAAGCGCGTCCGCGACTCTTGCGGCGATCCGTTCGTACCCGAGCGCATTCGGGTGAAAATGGTCCGAGGACAAGTAATCCGTCAAATTAAACTCGAACAGATCGTACGTCGGAACGACCGTCGCGTTGCCGTCCGCCAGCGCAAGCCGGTAGGCGTAGCCGTTCCATTCCGCCACCGTCTCGCTGGCGACCTCCCGCATCTGCGGCACGTCGTAGAAGGCGTTGTACAGCCCGACGTAGACGATGCGCGCGACCGGATTCACGGCCCTGATCTTGTCGAACACTTCCTTAAGCCTCGGCTTGACGTCGGGCAGCAGCTCGCGAAGCGTCTCCGGAGACAGATCTCCTCCTTCCGCAAGCGAACCGCCTCCTTGCGCGACCTGGAACAGGTCGTTGCCTCCGATCGTCAGCAGCACGATGTCCGCGCGTCCGACCGCGTTCACGAACCCTTTCTCATCCAGATTAACGGCCAGTTGGTCGGCCCGCATGCCGTTGACGGCCATATTGTTGACCAGGTAGACCGGCTTGTCCAGCCTCTCGGCCAGCGAAGCGATCGTGCGCGTGACATAGCCTTCGCCGGTCGCATCCCCCGTTCCCTTCGTCAAGGAATCCCCTAACGCGGCGACGTACAGCTCGCTCTTCGCGCTCCAGTCACCGCCGGCCGCCTTCTCCGGTTCGCTGGCCTTAGGCAGAGCCAGTCCCTCTTTCGGAAACCACGTGTCCTTAATCGCCCAGCCGAAACCGGTCAGCATCGCCAGCAGGCAGACGAGCGACGCAATGCCCAACGTTCTCCACAGCACGGAAGACGACTTCATCCGCTTTCCCCCAGTCGTTCGATGATTCGGAGCTTGTTTCCGCTTTCTCCCTATACTTTTCCACGATAACGGTTATTGCCGCATTTTTCAAATCGAAATGCCCGGTCCTGCGCGAAAAACCGCAAAAAACCGGCCTGAAGGCGTCAAAAGACGCCGACAAGCCGGCAAGCGAACAAGTGAGCAGACGAACGTTCCTGGCGGTCAAGCGGACAAAAAGCGATACTGGGCTTCGACCAGGTTACGGTAATGCCCCGGGCGCTTCATCAGTTCCTCGTGATTGCCCATCTCCATCATCTCCCCGTGGTCGAGCACGACGATGCAATCGGCGTGGCGAATCGTGGACAGACGGTGGGCGACGATAAACGAGGTGCGTCCTTCCAGCAGCGTGCCCAGCGCCTCCTGAATGCGCAGCTCCGTCTCCGTGTCGATGCTGGCCGTCGCTTCGTCCAGCACGAGAATGCGCGGATCGGCGAGCAGCGCCCGCGCGAAGCTGAGCAGCTGCCGCTGTCCGACCGAGAGCACGTTGCCCCGCTCCTCGACTTCGGTGTCGTAGCCATTAGGCAAATCAACGATAAAGTCGTGCGCCCGCACGGCGCGGGCCGCCGCTTCGACTTCCGCGTCCGTCGCGCCGGGTCGCCCGTAGCGGATGTTGTCGCGGATCGTCCCCGAGAAAATAAACGTGTCCTGAAGCACGATGCCGATCTGCGAGCGCAAGCTGTCGATCGTCACGTCCCGCACGTCCTGGCCGTCGATCAGCACGCGGCCTTCCACCGTATCGTAGAAGCGGCAGATCAGGTTGACGATCGTACTCTTGCCCGAGCCGGTATGGCCGACGAGCGCTACCGACAATCCCGGCTTCACGTCGAGGTTGATGCCTTTCAGCGCCGGACGGTCGTTCTCGTAGCCGAACGTCACGTTGTCCAGTTGGACGCGGCCGCTCAGCTGCGAGATCGGTTTCGCGCCTTCCTTTTCCGGAACGGCCGGACGTTCGTCCATGAATTCGAAGATGCGCTCGGCCGACGACATCGAGATGAGCATTTGGGAATACATGTTGCCCAGCCGCGTAATCGGCTCCCAGAAGCTGCCGACATAAGTAATGAACGCGACGAGGACGCCGACGGTCATCGCCTCGGATTGTATGAGGTACGTGCCGTACAGCAGCAGGATCAGCGTGCCGATCGCGGACGTAATCTCGATGAGCGGCCCGAACAGCTGGTTCAGCGCCGAAGCTCTGTTCCAGGAACGGATGTTGCTCCTGTTCATCTCGTCGAAATAAGCGATATTTTCCTTCTCTTGCGCGAACGCCTGCGTCACCCGAATGCCCTGGATGCTCTCGTTCAGATGCGCGTTGATGCGCGATTGCTTGATCCGGACGATCTGCCAGGCCATGCGAATCTTCTTGCGCAGCGCCGTAGAGACGAAGAACATGAGCGGCACCGTCACGATAACGGCCAAAGCGAGCTTCGGCTCGATGAAGAGCAGAATGACCGTAATGCCGATCAGCTGCACGATGTCGATCGCCGTGTTGACGACCCCGTTCGTGAACATGTCCTGCAAGGAATTGACGTCGTTGGTCACCCGCACGAGCACCGAGCCTGCCGGACGCTTGTCGAAGAAGCGGAACGACAGCGACTGGATGTGCTTGAACAGGGCGGCCCGCAGGTCGAAAATGACCCTCTGCCCGATCTCGTTCGTCCGGTGAATCGTATATTTCTGCGCCCACCAGCGCGTGCCGTACAGCACGAGCATGGCGGCGGCGATCGTCAGCAGCAGCGACAGGCTGCCTTCGCCCGACTTCGGGAAGATCGCCCGGTCGATGGCCAGCATCGTCAGGAACGGAATCGCCAGCTTGGAGAGCATTCCGAACACGAGCATGACGAATACGACTTTGCCGACCTCGGCTTTGTACGGCTTCACGAAGGTGACGAGACGGCCCATCTGCTTCCAGTTAAACGGTTTCTCGATCAGTTCGTCGTCCTGGTATACGAATTGACGGCTCATCCCGACACCCGCCTTTCCGAGGCGCATTCCCCGTCCGCCTCGTAATCCAGTTCTTCCGGGCGGTCGGAGTATTGAATCCGGTACGTCTCGCGATACAGTCCCGGCTGGCGCACCAGCTTGTCGTGCGTCCCCCGCTGAATCGTGTGTCCGCGGTCGAGTACGATAATTTCGTCCGCATGGCGCAAAGTCGAAATCCGGTGGGCGATCATGAACACGGTGCGTCCGGCCATCACTTTGCGGATGGCGGTCTGAATCTCGTGCTCCGTCTCCATGTCGAGCGCGCTCGTCGCGTCGTCGAGAATGAGAATTTTCGGCTTGTTCAGCAGCGCACGCGCGATCGCGATCCGCTGTTTCTGTCCGCCCGACAAGCCCATTCCCCGTTCGCCCACGATCGTCTCGTAGCCGAGCGGCAGCTCGCGGATGAAGCCGTCCGCCTGCGCGTAGCGCGCCGCCTCCTCGATCTCTTCCATCGTCGCGTCCGGGCGGCCGTAGCGGATATTCTCCTTGATCGTCGTCGAGAACAGGAACGACTCCTGGAACACGATGCCGATCTGTCTGCGCAAGCTTTCCAGCTCGATGTGGCGAATGTCAATTCCGTCGAGCGTAATCGCGCCGTCGCCGACGTCGTAAGCTCTCAGCAGCAGCCCCACGGCCGTCGATTTGCCCGAACCGGTTCCCCCGAGCAGGCCGACGACGGTGCCGGCCGGCGCGTCAAGCTGCAAGCCGAGCAACGCGGAAGGCAGATCGTCGCGGTTCGTATAGCGGAAGCTGACGTCGTCGAAGCGAATATGCCCTTGAACCGCCTCGTCGTCCAGCGCTAGGCTGTTGTCGCGGTTTTTCACCGAGATCGGTTGGTAGAGCAGCTCCAGCAGACGTTCTCCCGAAGCTTTCGATTGCGTATATCCGTTGATCTGGAAGCCGAGCGTCCAGAGCGGGGCGACGACGAAGCCGAGCATCCCCGTGATCGCGACCAACTCGCCGAGAGTCATCGTGCCGGCGATCACTCGCCAGCCCCCGGCCAGCAGCAGCGTCGCTACGCTAAGGTTAGCGATAAACTCCATCATCGGAAAATACTTCGCCCACACGTCCGCGAGCGTCAGATGATTGTCCCGATAGTCCACGTTTTCCTTCACGAACTTATTGATCTCGAACGGTTCCCGGGCGAACGATTTGACGGTACGGACCCCGGTGATGTTTTCTTGCACTCGCACCGTCAAACGGCCCACCGCGGACCGGATCGACCGGAATACCGGGTGGATGGCCTGCTCGAAGCGAATCGCCACGAAGCCTAGCACCGGGATGAAGACGAGGATGAGCAGCGTAAGCGCCCAGTCGACAAAAAACATCATCGTGAACCCGAATACGAGCAGCAACCCCGTGTTGAGCAGCTGCGCGAAGCCAAAGCCGATAAACATCCGCACGCCTTCGATATCGGCCGTGAGCCTCGACATCAGGTCTCCCGTCCTCGCCGTATCATAGTAGGAGAAAGACAATTGCTGCAGCTTCTCGTAGCAGGCGTTGCGCAGCCGGTACGCGATCCGGTTGCCCAGCCGGCCGCCGCTGAAACCGTGTACATACTGGAATGCGGCTTTGACGAATATGACGCCGACCGCCGTTAACGTCAAACCGAGAACGCCGTCATACTTCTCCGCGAGAATCATGTCGTCGATAAGCGATTTGAGTAGCAGGGGATAAATCAGGCCAAGCGCGGTCGCGACCGCCAGTCCGGCTATCGATCCCCACAAGAAGCCTTTGTCTTTCCAGTAATAGGATTTTAAAGCCCGAAAAATATCCAAAAATGGTCCTCCCCTCGCTGCTTTCTACGGCAGTGTAAGCCGAATCTCAGATCCCGGCAACAGCGTTATTTCGCCCTATTCGGGCTTGGGGCGGAAACTGCCGTCGGCATCGCCGGGTATTCACCGGATCTCTTCGATATCGTCCCTTTTCATACCCAACATCCCCTTGTTGAACCGTTTATGCAAGGAAAACGCAGGCAACGGAAGAAAAGGCCCCCTTCCATCTTCGTCAAGATGAAAGAGGGCCGATTATCGAAATTAACGGCGGATTTTCCGCCATTGCTCACGCAAATCCATCAAATATCGTTCTTCGCCCGGCTGACGAAGCGCTTCGCTCATGCTGAGCGCGAAGGCGGACAGCTGCCCGGACCAGGCCTGCGCGGCCGAGCGGACCGCTTCCTGCAGCGCCAGCTCCGTCGCCTGTTCCCACTGTCGCCGCAGCGTCTCCAGAGCCTCGTCGATCGTCCCCAGCAACGTCTCTTCCAGGTCGCCACGCAGCGTCGCAGCGCCTTCCTGCTCGAAGAAATGCTTCGGAGAACGGAACGCGCTCCACAGCTGTCTGGCCTCGAAATTCGGTCCGGCGGCGAACGTTTCGGGAAGCGGCAGCTCCAGAGCCGGCTTCTCCGCCGGCTCCGGCGTGAAGCCTTCGCTCTCCATCTCCGCCAACCCGGACAACGCGGAGAGCGCCTTCTCCGCCAACGCGCCGATCGTTCCTTCGAGCCGCAATCCCGCCGCCCTCAGCTCCTGCAGCAAATCTTCGTTCAGCGACCGCTTCAAATCTTCGCCGCACGCTTGCAGCAGCTTTTTGAGATCGCGTCCGTCGTCCTGCAAAATGGACGGATGGAACGCCGCCTGGAAATGCTCCTTGAAGCGGAATTTCAAACGCTGGCGCAAATGGTACAGCTGCTCTCCGACTTCTTGGCGAAGAGGCTGCGCGGCCGCGGCGGGAACGGCTTTCGCCCCCTCTGCCTGCCAGCGCCGCGCCTGCTCGCTCAGCCGCTTCGCCTTCGCTTCGCGCGTGGCGGCGTCCGCGTTGGCCGATTGCAGCCAGCCGTCCAGCAGCTTGTCGACGCGTTCCAGCTCCTTATGCGCCGACGCAAGCGCCAGCCCCCCCAGCTCCTCTTCGGAGAAGCGGCGGAAGGCGCCTTCGAATTCGGACAATCCGGAAGCTTCGAGAGCGGGACGGCTGCGCGACAGCTTTGCCTGCAAGCCGTTCAGGCTGGACACCCCGAACAGCCGCGGTTTGCGGATGCCGTGCTTCAGCAGCTGCGCGCCCACGTGCGCTTTGACGGCTTCCAGCTCCGCTTCCGACGAAGCCAGGTCGGCTGCATTAATCACGAAAAACATTTTGTCGAGCTCGAACACGTCCTTGACGCTGCCGAGCTGATTGAGAAACTCGCGGTCCGCCTCCGTGAAGGCGTGGTTGTAATACGTCACGAACAGAACCGCGTCCGCGTTTTTGATATATTGGAACGCGACGCCGGTATGGCGGGCGTTGATCGAATCCGCTCCCGGCGTGTCGACGAGCACCGCGCCGCTGCGCGTAATGGGCGAATCGACGTACAGGTCGATCTCGGCGACGAAGCAGGAAGCCCTCTCGTCGGCGGCGAACCTTCTGTACTCCTCCCCGCCCGCCGTCAGCTTCCGGCCCAGCAGCGGGCCGAATTCGCTCCAGCCTTTGGCCGCGGCCGTCAGGAACGCCAGATGCGGTCGTCCGCGCGGATGCAGGTCTCCGGCCGCCACCGGATCCTTCAGCGCCAGCAGCCTAGGGACGTCCTCTCCGGCTGCGTCCAGCTTCTCCCGGGCGATGCCGATCCGCTTCAGCGAGTGACGGACGTCGGCCGCGAACTCTTCCGGCGTCTTCATCGTCACGAGAGCCGTACCGTCCGGGCGCTCCTCCGTCGGAGCGACGATCCGGTTGATCGTCGCCGTCGTCGGATTCGGCGAGACCGGCAGAGCCGGCTTGCCGACGAGCGCGTTGGCGAACGACGATTTGCCCGCGCTGAACGCCCCGAACAGCGCAATCGTAAAGCTCTTGTCGCGAAAGCGCGCCGCCTTGGAGCTCAAGCCGTCCGCGACGCTTCGCAGCGCGGAAATGTTGGACAGCAGCGCGGCGGCGTTCTCCAGCATCTCCGCGGCTCCCGTGGGCGCTCCCAGACGGCCGGGCTGGGCTTCTTCGGAAGAGGCTCCCTGTTCTTCGGGCGTCGTATCGTCCCCGGAACCGTCGACGGCTTCCGGCGAATTCTGCGTCGGCGCGTCCTTCGCCAATGCACCGACGAGATAGGCCGCGAGCGGTTCGGGCGCGGGAAGCCGCAGCTCGCCGTCATGGCCGCCCTCGGGCTCAGGCAGCAGCGCGAGCAGCTTCCGCTCCTCCTCGCGTTCCCCCCGTTCCAGCAAGGCGATCTCGTCGGCGATCCGGTCCGCTTGCGCCAGCTCGGCCAGTTGCGCTTGCACGCCCTCGGCCTTCTTCTCCAGCGAGGGACGATCCCGCTCCTGCAGCTCGTCGATCCACTGGAACGCCGCTTTGCGGTAGAGCGACTTCAGCTCGGCGCTGATCTCCGCCGAGTAGTGCAGCGTCGCCTGGCCTTCCGCTCCGGCGCCGGGCTTGACGAGCGCGCGCAGCCATTCCGGCTGAACCGGACGGAAGATGTCGTCGAGCGAACGCTCCATCTCCTCGCCGGAGAAGCCGCTCTGTTCGGCTTCGCGCCTCAGCAGCCCCTTAAGATGGCCGGTGACGTTCGCCGATACTTGCCGGTTGAAATCGTCGGTCAGCCTGCCTAGCCTCGCGACGCGCTCCGCCTCCGTTTTCGCCGCTCCTGCCAGCCACCCCGCCTTAAAACCGGGCTGCATCGCCGCCAGCACCGCCTGCGCCTTCTCCCGCGTCTCGGCCGGCGTCAGGTTGGCGTTGCCGAGCAGCTTATCCATGTCGACGCGTACGCGTTCCTTGCGCCGGTCTCCCGCCGTCCGGAGCTGGGACAACTCCGCCTCCAACTCGGCGCGATGAACCGATCTGCGCTCCGTCTCGCCTTCGTCGCCCAGCTGCTCCTGAAGCCGCTGCCTGTTTTCCTGATTACGCTGATGGAGCGTCTCCCGATACTGCTCCGCCAAGTAAACCGACGAACGGGCGACGCTCCTCGTGATGAGCGCGTCCGCAAGCGGCTGGAGCTCCTCCATAAGCCGAAGCAGCTGCTTCCATTGCGACAGCGGGTGATCGGGCTCTCGCAGCGACAGGAACAGCGTAGCGGCCGGCTCGATATCCCAGTTGGACAGCGCCTCGCTCAAGCTGCTTCTGAACTCCGCGAACGGGAGCTGCTCCTCCCTGTGCTTGTCGATCTGATTGACGAGCAAATAGGTCGGTTTACCCCAACGCGCCAGACTGCGCAGAAAACGGAAGTTGACTTCGGACTGCACGTGGTTATAATCGGTCACGAAAAAGACGACGTCCGCCATATGGAGAGCGGACTCGGTCGCCGCCCGGTGCGCGCCGTCCGTCGAGTCGACTCCGGGCGTATCTACGATCGCCATGCGATCGCCGAGCAGCGGGATCGGGTAGGATACGCGAATCGAAGTGACGCCTTCTCCGTCGACCGCGAAGTCGTGCAGCTGCTCGACCGGAATCGTGCGCGCCGGATGCGTCCTGCCGGTCGAATCGCGGAATTCCGTCTCGGCGAACGGCTCGCCGTTGACGACCGTCACGACGTTGGCGCTCGTCGGAATCGGAGAGGCGGGAAGAAGCGTCGCCCTGCACAGCGTATTGACGAGCGTGGACTTCCCGGCGGAGAAGTGTCCGCAGAACGCGACGGTCAGCCGCCCGCTCTCCAGCTTGCCGGACAGCTCCTCCAGCTTCGCCGCCTGGACATCGTCGCCGTTCTCGGCCGTTCTGGCGGACATTTGCCGCAGCGCTTCTTGGAATCGGATAAGTTCTGATGATAACGGCACGCCGGTTGGCGGCGCGCCGAGGTCGATAGAGTTCACTTCGCTACGCTCCTCTTCTTCAAGGAGGCTTTCATTCGAATCTTGCCTTCCTTGCAATGTTCCAGTACCGGACAAACTTCGCACTTCGGATTTTGAGCCTTGCAGTGGTAACGCCCGAAGAAGATCAACCGATGATGCGTAATCGTCCACTCCTCCCTCGGCACCTTGCGCATCAGCTTCTTCTCGACTTCGAGCACCGAATCGTCGGGCATGGCGATGCCAAGACGCTTGGATACGCGCTCCACGTGGGTGTCCACCGCGATCGCCGGCACGTCGAAGGCGTTCGACATGACGACGTTTGCCGTCTTTCGGCCTACGCCGGCCAAAGCCGTCAATTCCTCGTGCGTGCGGGGTACGTCCCCGTCGTGCAAGTCGATGATCATACGGCACAGCTTCTGGATATTCGCCGCTTTGTTGCGGAACAGCCCGATTCTGCGAATGTCGTTCTCCAACTCTTCCAAGGGGACGTTCAAGTAATCCTGCGGAGAGCGGTATTTCTCGAACAGCGTAGCCGTCACCTTGTTGACGGTCTCGTCCGTACACTGCGCCGACAGCAGCACCGCGATCGTCAACTCGAACGGATTGCGGTGATTCAGCTCGCAGCGCGCATCGGGAAACATCTCCGCTATCGTATTCAACACTTGCCTTAACGTTGCGGCGTTCATAAGCGCTCCTCATTTTCAGAAAGTCTCTAACTTATTAGTCTACCGGAATATCGCTTGTGCGGCAATATGCGGCACACATTAGCACGCTATACGACACTAATCCCGGACAGCAAATCAGGCCAACCGGATCGCTCCGATTGGCCTGACGGCGGATAAGCTTATTTCACGATTTCAACGACTTTGCCGCGGACGATGTACAGGGTGATCGGATCGTCCTTCTTCATGCTCGACAACAAAATCGTATTCGCGCCTTGATGGACGTACACCTGAGGATGCAAATCGTACGTATTGTTCTCGTTCAAGGAAGCTCTGTTCACGTAAAGAATTGAAGAATTGTGATTCAGATACTGCTTGCTGATTGCCGGAATGATCTCGATGACCGTCTTGTCGTTCTCGTCCACGCGAATTTCGACGCGATCGTTCGCCTTGATCGAGGACAGCGAACCGATTACCGTATTCGATCTCGTTACCGTCGGAGCAGCCGGGTACGATTTCGTCACCGTCGCGCCGGCGTTCGTCAACACCTCGATGGAATTGGTCGCCGCGTTCACGGAAACCACCTTGCCGTAGGTGACCGGATAAGCTTTAATCTTGATCGGCGTTCTTCCTTTGAACGTGACGTTAAGCAGCTTCGTGTTCAATTGGTTCAAAGCGGTCAGGCTGATCGGATTGTCGTTCTCGTCCACGAGAGACAGCAGCGTCGTATTCAGGCTCCATTCCTCGAATACTCCGTCTGCCCGCTTGGCCCGCAGCTTGTTCAACGAGAGATCCACTCTGTCCAGCTCGAACTGAACCGTCTTCTGAACTTGAACGGCGATGACCGTGTCTTGCGTATTATAATCCATAAGTGCCGTGACCTTGTCGCCGACGCGAATATCCAGGTAGCTCGTCGAGGACGTTCCGTAGATTTCCGCCGCAAAATAGTTCGGATAAGGCAGCACGACTTCGTTTTTGTTATCTAGCTGAAGCTTCAGCGTCTTGGCCGACAGGTTGTTCTCCAGCACCGTCCCGGTATACTGGGAAACGACCGAAATGTACGCCGCGTTCGAGTTAGTGTAACCAACGTTGATCTTCTTGCCTTTGACGATGTATCTTACCGCGTCTTTCTTCGTGAGAACCGTTCCGTTCAGATCGAACCGGGTCGTATCGGTTAGAATGAGCGGAACCTTTTTATTCGCCGAATCCGTGACGATCAGAATGTCGTTATCCAGGTCGGCCGAGAACACGACCGCTCCGTTCAGGAAATTGACGGAACGGTTCTTGATCGTGATGATCGCGACTTTGCCGCTCTCGTTCAAGGTCATGGATACCGTATCGCCTTTGAACAGATCGTCCAGCGTCACGTTGGACAGCCCTTCAAGCTTAACGATGACGTTATCGGCCAAATCCTTGGCGCCAAGCTCGTTGTTGATGCGATACTGAATCGTCTTGCCCGCTTTGTCGACGAGGTTGATGACGCCCTCGACCGGAGGCTGAACCTTCTTCGTTATCGTAACGCTCGTCACCGAGCCCATCTTTACTTCATAGGAGACGGCGTCGCCCGCGACCAGCTGATCCAGCGTCAGGTTCGTGCCGTTGTGCTTGACCACCGCGTTCGCGTCGATCGGATAAGTATCCGATGTGCCGGCAGCGTCCTTCACTTGCAGCGTCAGACCGGTCACGTTAACGCTCTCGACCGTGCCGGCGCCGGACTTGTTCGTTACCGCTTTGTTTACCGTAAGCGACAGCAGCTTGCTCTCGGTCGCCACGTCGACGCCCAGCGTCACGGGCACGTTAACCGGGAGATCGGCGATCGTCAGCGATTGTCCGTTAATGTCCTTGATCGTCAAAGACGATTCGTTATAAGAGACGCTTTTCGGCTCGCCGTCGACGGAGACGGTCAGCTTGCTTTGCGCTTCGGACACGAGCAGCAGCGTTCCTTGGATGTTGGTCACCTTAGGCGTCTCGCTTGTCTGCTCCACGTAGCCGACTGTGCCGCTGGAAGTGCCGATGAGAATCACTTCGCCGTACAGCTTTAATGAAGAAATATCCGTCGTCTGCTCCGATCCGAATCCGTAGACGGAAGCGGTCGGGGACAGTGAGTAATCCTTAACTACGCCGTCGGAATGAAGCAAAGTCAGCTTGTTGCCCTCTACCCCGACGAGCGCCCCGGTCACTTGGCCGGCATAAGCGACGTCGATCTGGGATTGGGCGCGGCTGAACAGTGTGGAAGCCATCTCCCGAGTAACCGAGGCCGTCGGATCGAACTTGGTCGGCGTTACGCCGTTGACGAGTCCGAGCGCCACCGCGACGCTGACGTAGCCCTTCAGGCCGGCGTCGATCTGAGCGTCGTCGCCGAACGAGGTCGCTTGGCTCCCGGCTTCCTTGGCCGCCTGGTCTTTGCCGATCGCGCGCACGAGCAGCTTGGCCATCCATTCGCGCGTAGCGGGGCTGCTGCCCCATTCCTTGCCGCCGTCTTTTTTGACGAGCGCGATTTCTTCGTCGAGCAGCAAAATATTTTTTTGAACCGCAAGTTTTATGTAGGGTTTATAGTCGTCCTTGATGACCAGATCGCTTGGAAAAACGAGGGGATCCCCGATTTTCACTTCGTTGTCCACGCCCATGAATCTGAGCGCGATAATGACCGCCTCTTGGCGGGTCACCTTGTTGGCCGGATTGAACATGCCCGCCTGTTTCCCCGTTCCGCCCTTCAAAATGCCTTGCATCGCGAGCTTCGTAATGTGCTTCTCCGCCCAGCCCGGTTTGACGTCCGTGAAAATGGAAGCGGCGGACGCCGTTCTTTCCGTGTAGGAGACCCCCGAAAACACCAGCGATGCGGCGAGCAAACCGGTAATGCCTTTCGATAATCCTTTCTTCATCGTCAACCTGTCCCCTCTCCCGGAATATGAGCATGCCGGCCCCTAATAGGGCCGGACAGCTTATTGCAGATTCAATTGCATCTTGATTCCCGTCGCGATCGCCTGGGCTACGCGGTTTTGCAGTTCTTCGGTCCACAGCTTGGGCTCGTCGATGCTGCTGGACAAATAACCGGCTTCCAGCAAAATGGCCGGCATCGTCGTCTTCGTCGTCACGGCGAGATTAACGGAGTGCTTCCTGAAGCCGTTGTCCTTCAGTCCCGTCGCCGGAGCGAATAAGGAATGCATCAGTTGCGCGAACGCCTTGCTGTCTTCGCGGGTATAATAAGTTTCCGTGCCGTTCGTGTTCGGAGAAGTATGGCTGTTCGCATGCACCGATACGAAAATGTCCGCTTGAACGGAGTTGGCCAGCGTATATCTGTCCGTCAGCGTCGGGTACGTATCGTCCTCGCGCGTCAGGATCAGCTTGATCCGCTCCTCTCCCTCCAGAATCGCCTTCACTTTCAGCACGACGGCCAGGTTAAAATCCTTCTCCGCCTTCTTCGAGATGCTGATCGCGCCCGGGTCCGTTCCGCCGTGTCCGGCATCCAGAACGACCGTGTAGAGCGATTTGTCTTCCGGAGGACGCTTGAGCGCAATCGTGAGCGTGCCGGCGCCCGGATCGTTGCTCAGCTCGTAATCCCACGCTTGATTGAGGTCGAGCACGAATCTCGGCGCCTTCGTATCCGTTCCGAACATCGAATACCGAATCGAACGCAGCGCTTCGTGTCCCTCTACGGGAATATAACCTTCGTTCGTCAAGGAGAAGTCGACGGCGGGAACGAATTCCGGCGCGTATCTTCCGTTCGGAACGTCGATTACGATCCTTTTCGGATTGTCGAGCTTGAAATCTCGGGGAACGATAAGGCCATCGTATTTCAGCACGACGGATTCCGTCCCGGGATCGTAGTAAATCTCGTTCAGATTTCCCGTCACCGCAGGAGGAACGACGGTGCCCGGAGAAGTCTCTTCTCCCGATCCGCCGGAGCCTTCGCTTGGGTCGACGACCCCGATCAGGCCGCCGTCCGAAGGATCGGTCGGCTTGCCTCCGCTCTCGCTGCCGGGATCCGGCGTCGAAGGCGAATACATAAATACGGATTTAATTTGATTATCCCAGAAAACCTGAACGCCCAGAGATTCGCCAAGAAATCTTAAAGGGATAAGAGTAAAGTTGGATTTGATGAGCGGCGGCTTCGTCATCTGCATGGGGGTCCCGTCCAGATAAGCCGTGGGCTTGTCCACGGTCATGACGAGCTTCTTCTTGCCGTTGGATACCGTCACCTGTTTCTTGCTGTTGTCGTAGTCCACCTTGTATCCCAAGTTTTCGGTCGCGATGCGCACGGGCACCATAACCGTACTGTTCAGGAGAAACGGCGGTACTTGGGGCTCTAACTCCATGCCGTCCAAAATCAATTTGGGCGTCGGCGTCTCCGCTTTGGCGGCGTGCGCCATGCCCGAACTCAGGACCAGCATGCCGGCGACGACGAACAACAGGGAGAGCCACTTCTTCATGCTTCACCTCGATGTCTGAAAGATTT
Organism: Cohnella sp.; assembly: GCF_041641335.1. Classification (NCBI taxonomy): domain Bacteria; kingdom Bacillati; phylum Bacillota; class Bacilli; order Caryophanales; family Paenibacillaceae; genus Cohnella; species Cohnella sp. The sequence continues at coordinate 99,651 of NZ_JBEPYQ010000007.1, forward strand.
GCGAACGATGCCGATTTATGTAGAATTGCAGCGGCTTGTCCACGAATCATTAGACGTAGAAAAACATGAAAAGTTGCGTAACGGAGGAAAAAAAGACCCCTTGCCCCGAATTTTGCCGAATCGGAGACAAAAGGTCTTTTTTCTGCCTATTTCAGGCATCCGCGTCCGCAGTATTCGGCGTTAGACGACCGCGCTTGCGGCGCGGCGTTGTTCGTAGGCCGTAATGGCGGCTTCGTGCTGAAGCGTGAGGCCGATATCGTCCAACCCTTGCAGCAGGAAGTTCCGACGGTGCGCGTCGATCTCGAAAGGAATGTTCAAGCCGTCTTCGTCGGTAATGACCTGGTTTTCCAGATCGACGTTCAGCTTGTAGCCTTCTTTAGCTTCCGTGCGCTTGAACAGGTCGTCGACCTGCTCTTCGGTCAGCTTGATCGGCAGAATGCCGTTTTTGAAGCAGTTGTTGTAGAAAATGTCGGCGAACGACGGCGCGATGACGCAGCGGAAGCCGTAGTCCAGAATCGCCCACGGCGCGTGCTCGCGGGACGAGCCGCAGCCGAAGTTGGCGCGGGACAGCAGGACGGACGCGCCCTGGTAGCGGTCCTTGTTCAGGCTGAATTCCGGAATGACGTTGCCCTGCTCATCCCATCTCCATTCGAAGAACAGGAATTGGCCGAACCCGCTTCTTTCGATTCTTTTCAGAAATTGCTTAGGAATAATGGCGTCGGTATCTACGTTAACCCGGTCGACCGGGGCGACAAGTCCGTTCAGTTGTACGAATGCTTCCATGTTCGTGATCCTCCCCTTACGCCGTTACTTCGGCTTTGAAATCCCATTTGCGCACGTCTACGAAACGGCCTTGGACGGCGGCTGCCGCTGCCATCTCCGGCGATACGAGGTGCGTGCGTCCGCCGCGGCCTTGACGGCCTTCGAAGTTCCGGTTGGACGTCGAAGCGCAGCGTTGGCCGGGCTGAAGAACGTCGGGGTTCATCGCAAGGCACATGCTGCAGCCCGCGTCGCGCCATTCGAATCCGGCTTCGACGAAGATCTTGTCGAGACCTTCCTTCTCGGCTTGGATCTTGACGCGTCCGGAGCCCGGCACGACGATCGCGGTCACGTTCGGGTTGACCTTGTAGCCGCGCGCCACGGATGCCGCAGCCCGCAAGTCTTCGATGCGTCCGTTCGTGCAGGAGCCGATAAACACGTAATCGATCTCGATGTCCGTCATCGGCGTACCCGGCTTAAGGCCCATGTACTCGATCGCGCTCTTGGCGGCTTTGCGCTCGTTCTCGGTCGGCAGCTCTTCCGGAACCGGTACGGAATCGGTAATGCCTGTACCCATGCCGGGGCTCGTGCCCCAGGTCACTTGCGGAATGAGCGTCTCAACGTCGAAGTCGAGCGTCAAATCGAACTCGGCGCCTTCGTCCGTGCACAGCGCTCTCCACTGCTCGACGGCTTTATCGAACGCAGCGCCTTGAGGAGCGTATTCGCGTCCGCGCAAATATTCGAAAGTCGTTTCGTCCGGAGCGATCAGACCGGCGCGAGCGCCGGCTTCGATGGACATGTTGCAGACGGTCATCCGCTCTTCCATCGTCAACCCGCGAATCGCTTCGCCCGTATATTCCATCACGTAGCCTGTGCCGAAGTCCGTGCCGTACTTTGCGATCAGACCGAGAATCATGTCTTTGGCGGTAATGCCCGGCTTGCGTTTGCCGTTGAAGCGGATGCACATCGTTTTCGCCTTGGCTTGCTGCAGACACTGCGTCGCGAGAACGTGCTCGACTTCGCTCGTGCCGATACCGAAAGCAAGCGCGCCGAACGCGCCGTGCGTGGATGTGTGGCTGTCGCCGCACACGATCGTCTTGCCCGGGTGAGTCAGGCCGAGTTCCGGTCCCATAACGTGAACGACGCCTTGGTCGATCGTGTTCAAGTCGTACAGCTTGACGCCGAACTCTTTGCAGTTCGCCGTAAGCGTATCGACCTGCTGTTTGGAGATCGGATCGGAAATGTTGAAGCGGTCTTTCGTCGGAACGTTGTGGTCCATCGTCGCGAACGTCAATTCCGGCCGTCTTACTTGGCGTCCGGACAAGCGCAAGCCTTCGAACGCTTGCGGGGAAGTAACCTCGTGCACCAGGTGAAGATCGATATAAAGGATGCTAGGTTTTCCTTGCTCCGATACGATCTCGTGGTTTTCCCAAATTTTCTCGAACATCGTTTTTTTGCTCATCTGTTGTTCACCCCAAAAGTTCTCTTTAGCTTGCTCTTATCTTAACATTTCGTCTATCATTGTTCCAAGATATAATATCTATAAGGTTAATTGTTCCAGACTATAAAGGAGGGCTCAAGATGGAGTTCCGCCAGCTGCAATACGCCATCCAAATCGCGAACGAAAGAAACTTCTCGCGCGCCGCCGAGAAGCTGCACATCGCCCAACCGTCCCTTAGCCAGCAGCTGTCCAAGCTCGAGAAGGAGCTCGGCGTGCTGCTGTTCAAGAGAAGCACGAACTCGGTCGAGCTGACGCACGCGGGCGACGTGTTCGTCAAGAAAGCGCAGCAGATCGTCGATATGGCCGACCAGCTGCGCCGCGAGATGGAGGACATCGCCGACATGCGCAAAGGCCGGCTCGTCGTCGGCAGCCTCCCGATGACCGGCGCCCACGTGCTGCCGCACGTTCTTCCCGTTTTCCGCGAGGCCTACCCCAACATCGAAATCGTGCTCATCGAAGAGACGACCCGCCAGTTGGAGCAGTTGACCGCCAGCGGCGGTACGGACGTCAGCCTGCTCTCGCTTCCGCTGATCGAGCCTTCGCTCGCCTATCTTCCCGTCATCGAGGAAGGCATCTGCCTCGCCGTGCCTCCCGACCACCCTCTCGCGCATCCGCAGTACCGGGACAAGGAAATTTCCGTCGGGCTGCTGAAGGACGAGCCGTTCGTTCTTTTGAAGAAAGGCCAAGGTTTCCGCCTGATCGCGCACGATCTGTGCGCCGCGGCCGGCTTTGACCCACGAGTCGTTTTCGAGAGCGCCAACATCGACACGGTCCAGTCGTTGGTCGCCGCCGGGATGGGCGTCGCCTTCCTGCCCAAGATGGTCACTCGCAGCGACTGGCCCGGCCGCGCCCCGGTATACCTGCAATTGGAGGGCCGTCCGACGCGTACGCTGGTCATCGCCTATCGCAAAGGACGCTATCTGTCCAACGCGGCCGAGGCTTTCATCTCGACGTTCCGCTCCACGTTCGACAAGATCGATATGGGCAAATAACGGGGACGGTTGGCGGGGACGGTCAACCGTTGATCCGGTGGCTCGGCATTGCTCGGAGACCGCTAACGGTCCAGCAGACCGTTAATCCGCCGATTCACCGCCGCGAGGAACCGCTAACGGTCCGGCAGGCCGTTAATCCGCCGACTCACCGCCGCGAGGAACCGCTAAAGGTCCGGCAGACCGTTAATCCGCCGATTCACCGCCGCGAGGAACCGCCAACGGTCCGGCAGACCGTTAATCCGCCGACTCACTGCCGCGAGGAACCGCTAACGGTCCAGCAGACCGTTAATCCGCCGACTCACTGCCGCGAGGGACCGCTAACGGTCCAGCAGACCGTTAATGCGGCATCCGACAGCGAGGAAATCGCGTATGGACGCCCCTCACTCGTACAATTCGGGTCTGCGGTCGGCGAATACCGGGATGCGGCCGCGCACCTCGTCGACAAGCGCAAGATCGATGTCGGCGACGAGAATCGTCTCCCGCTCCTCCGCTTCGGCCAGCACTTCTCCCCAAGGATCGATGACCATCGAGTGGCCGAAGAAGCTGGAGCCTCCGCTTTCTCCGACTGTATTGCAGGAGACGACGAACATCTGGTTCTCGATCGCCCTGGCCTGCAGCAGCGTGCGCCAGTGATGCAGTCGAGGATGCGGCCACTCCGCCGGGACGATCAACAGCTTCGCTCCGCCCAACGCCAGCTTGCGAGCCAACTCGGGAAAACGGATGTCGTAGCAGATCATCGCCGCCGCCTGAACGCCTTCCAGTTCGAACGATCCCGCCGCCCCTCCCGCTTCCAGATGCAGATGCTCGTTCATCAACTGGAACAGGTGGATTTTGCTGTATTCGGCGATATTGACTCCCGTCCGATCGAACGCGTGGATCGTGTTCGTCACGCCTTCGCCGCGTAGCTGCGCGATCGATCCCGCGAGCACGTTGACGCCGTGACGGCGGCAAAACTCCGACACGAGCTTCTTCGTGCGCTCTCCGTCCGGGTCCGCCAGGTTCCGAATTTCCGTCAGGGCGTACCCCGTGTTCCACATTTCGGGCAGCACGATCAAGTCCGGCTTCGGATCGAGGGCGGCCGCCTCTTCCAGCTTCCGCTCCATTTTGGCGAAGTTCGCTTCCGTATTCCCCGCTTCTATATTCATCTGAACTAACGCAATCCTTAATTGGGTCACCGTTATCCACTCCTGTACACGTCCATAATGGAGACTGTCGACGGAACGAGGCTGTCCGCCATGAATCGCAGGCACCGGCCGATCGTGAAGCACGGTCCTTGAGCGACAGTCGCTTATGTCCTCCATCGTACTGCATCCTCCCCGTTCCGGCAACCGCGCCCAACTTCCCCCCCCCCCCGCCGCCGAGTTCCAAGCTTCCTCCAGCATTCTACCGCCGCCGATCCCATGGACTTCCAAGCCCTTGCCGCCTCCAATCCGATGCTCCTTCCGGTCCTGAGCCTCACCCGCTGTATTCTGCCTGCTCCGTACCACCTCCGCTCCCGCGCCTCCCCGAGCGTTCTCGCCATACGCTCGCAACAATCCCCACAATTCCGCCTTTCTATCTCTGATTTTTCCACAAAAAAAAAGCCCTCATCCGTTGCCGAGCCGATGTCGTTATGCTACATTCATCCTATTCCAATTCTAAGCATGACGGAGCGTGACGATCGAGCATGAGTGTCAAGTTTACCCCTGCCAAGCGGATGCAGGCTTTACCGGAACAATTTTTCGCGGCGCTGGTCGCCAAAGCGAACGCGCGCGCCGCTACCGGCAGCGACGTCATCAATCTCGGACAAGGCAATCCCGATTTGCCGACTCCGCGGAACGTCGTGGAACGGCTGAAAACCGCTTCTGAAAACCCGTTGTACCACAAATATCCGCCTTTTCGCGGTTTCCCGTTTTTGAAGCAAGCCGTCGCCGAGCGCTATCTGGCGGATTACGGCGTCGAGTTGAATCCCGAGACGGAAGTTGCCGTCCTGTTCGGAGGCAAATCCGGCCTGATCGAGATCAGCCAAATCTATCTCGATCCGGGCGACGTCTGCCTCGTGCCCGATCCGGGTTATCCGGATTACTGGTCGGGTGTCGCGCTCGCGGGCGCGGATATGAGCTTCATGCCGCTGATAGAGGAGAACGATTTCCTTCCCGACTACGAAGCGATTCCGACCGGCGCCGTCGATCGCGCCAAGCTGATGTTCCTCAACTACCCGAACAACCCGACGGCTGCGACGGCCACTCCTGAATTTTACGAACGGACCGTCGCGTTCGCACGCAAGCACGGCATCGTCGTCGCCAGCGACTTCGCCTACGGGGCGATCGGCTTCGACGGCAACCGTCCGGTCAGCTTCCTGGAGACGCCGGGAGCCAAAGAGGTGGGCGTCGAATTTTACACGCTGTCCAAGTCGTACAATATGGCCGGCTGGCGCGTCGGCTTCGCCATCGGCAACGCGGACATTATCGAGCAGATCAACCTGATTCAAGACCATATGTACTGCAGTCTGTTCGGCGGCATCCAGGAAGCCGCGGCGGAGGCGTTGACCGGCCCGCAGCAATCCGTTCGCGACCTCGTGGCGACTTACGAGAGCCGCCGCAACGCCCTGTACGGAGCGCTGGACGAAATCGGCTGGAAAGCGACGAAGCCTGCGGGTTCCTTCTTCTGCTGGCTGCCCGTCGCCCAAGGCCACACGTCGATGTCGTTCGCCAATCTGCTGCTGGAGCAAGCGGACGTCGTCGTCGCTCCCGGCTCCGGCTTCGGCGAAAGCGGCGAAGGCTACGTCCGGCTCGGCCTGCTGACAAGCGAGGAGCGGCTCCGCGAGGTTGCCGCAAGAGTCGGACGGCTCGGGCTGTTCTAAGCCGCCTCCCCCGCCGTCCGTTCCTTTACAACCCTTGCGGCGCATGGTATTCTTAGGATATTCGAGCGCCGGGGCGACCGGCGGATCATAACAACGCAATGACGGGAAACGAAGCGGAACCGGGCTCGCGCAGAGAGCAAACTCCTTGGCTGAGAGAGTTTGCCTGGCCCCCCGCCTCCCCCATCCCCGAGCGGACGGCGACGAGCCGGACAGCGCCCGCTGTTATCGGGAGCATGAGAGGACGGATGCCTCTGTATTCAGGCGCCGTCAACGAAGGTGGTACCGCGGAAGATGAGCTTTCGTCCTTTATGGGGCGGGAGTTTTTTTTATGGCTTGATTGGAGGTTGAACGCATGGGCAAACGAATCATAGTCAAAATAGGCAGCAGCTCCCTCACCTCCGAGCAAGGCGGATTAAACCGCGCGCAGGTGAAGTTTTTCGCGGACGAGCTGGCCTCGCTGCACGGCGAGGGCCACCAGGTGCTGCTCGTCACGTCCGGAGCGATCGCCGCGGGGTTCCGCCGCCTCGGCTATACGGAGAGACCAAAGCTCGTGCACGAGAAGCAGGCGGCCGCATCCGTCGGCCAGGCGCTGCTGATGCAGGCTTACCAGGAAGCGCTGGGCGCAAGCGGCATCGCGGCCGCGCAAATTCTGCTCACCCGGCCGGACTTCAGCAACCGGGGACGGGCGCAGAACGCCACGAGAACGATCGAGGAGCTGCTGAAGCAGCGGGCGATCCCGATCATTAACGAGAACGACACCGTCGCCGTCGACGAGATCAAGTTCGGGGAGAACGATTCCCTCTCCGCGCTCGTCGCCAATCTGGTCAAAGCCGACGGCTTGTACATTCTGACCGACATGGACGGATTGTACACGGGCGATCCCCGCAAAATGCCGGAAGCCGAGCGCATAGAACGCGTCGAGGCGCTCACCGAAGAGCTGTACCGGATGGCGGGAGGAGCCGGCTCTTCCGTCGGCACCGGCGGCATGCGCTCCAAGCTCGACGCGGCGCGCATCGCCATGCGGGGAGGCGTTCCGCTGTTCGTAGGACGGGTATCCGAAGCCGGAGATTTGATGGCGGCCGCAGCCGGAGTCGGCAAGGGCACTTATTTCGCCCCTTCCCTCCACTCCCTGTCCGCGAAGAAGCATTGGGTCGGGTTCCTGTCCGATCCGCAAGGAAGAATCGTCGTCGACGCCGGAGCGGAAGACGCGCTGTTGAACCGGGGAAGCAGCCTGCTCCCCGCCGGCATTACGGCGGCGGAGGGAGATTTCCACCCCGGGGAAGTCGTCGAGGTCGTCAGTCAAGACGGCCGCGTGCTCGGCAGGGGCATCACGAATTACGCCCTATGGCAGATTACCGCAGTAGCCGGCTTATCCACCGACGAAGCGCGCAAACGCGTCGACGTCGCCCGCATCGAAGTCATTCACCGCGACGAATGGGTCGCATCCACGATCGTAAAGGAGGCTCACGCACATGAGTGAAGTCGTAACGAAAGCCAAGGCGGCTCGGGAAACGACCGCCGCGTTGAATAACCTGACTACCGAGCAGAAGAACGAGGCCCTGATTTTAATCGCGGACTCCCTGCTTGCCGCTGAAGACCGTCTGCTCGCCGCGAACGAGGAGGATATCGTCCGCGGGCGCGCCCAAGGCACGTCGGAATCGCTGCTCGACCGGCTGAAGCTGACTCCGCAGCGGCTGCAAGGCATCGCCCAAGGCGTCCGGGAAGTCGTCGAGCTGCCCGATCCGGTCGGCGAAACGCTGCAGTCGTTCGATCGTCCGAACGGGTTGTCCATCGAACAGAGGCGCGTGCCGCTCGGCGTTATCGGCATGATCTACGAAGCGCGGCCCAACGTCACCGTGGACGCCGCCTCTCTCTGCCTGAAAACCGGGAACGCCGTCGTGCTTCGCGGCGGTTCGGCGGCGCTCTCCTCCAATCGCGCCATCGTCGAGGTCATGCGCGAGGCGCTGTCGCGCTCGGCCCTTCCCGCGGACGCGCTGCAGCTGATCGAGGATTCGGACCGCAAGTCGGTCGACGAAATGCTGAAGCTGAACGGCTTGCTGGACGTCATCATTCCGCGCGGAGGCGCATCGCTCATTCAGAACGTCGTGCAGAATGCGACGGTGCCCGTCATCGAGACGGGCGCGGGCATCTGCCATACGTTCGCGGATGCGAGCGCGGACTACGCGATGACGGAAGCGATCGCCCTGAACGCGAAGGTTCAGCGTCCGTCGGTGTGCAACTCCATGGAGACGCTGCTGCTGCACGAAGCGTTCGCGGCCGAGCATCTGACCGCCCTTGCCGACAAATTCACGCAAGCCGGCGTCAAGCTGAAAGGCTGCGAAGCCTCCCTCAAGCTCGTTCCGTCGATCGATACGGCAACCGCGGAAGATTACGCCACCGAATACAACGACTACATTTTGAACCTGAAAATTGTAAAAGATGTAGACGAAGCGCTCGCCCATATTCGCAAGTTCGGAACGCAGCATTCGGAGTGCATCGTGACGGAAGACCCCGGGAACGCCGAGCGCTTCCTGCAGGAAGTCGACGCCGCCGCCGTCTACCATAACGCCTCCACCCGCTTCACCGACGGCTTCGAATTCGGCTTCGGCGCCGAAATCGGCATCAGTACGCAGAAGCTGCACGCGCGCGGTCCGATGGGACTGCCCGCCCTCACTTCGACGAAATACCGCATTGTCGGTTCGGGTCAAATCAGAGCTTAGGAGCGTGCAACGGAAAATGACGAATTCAACCTCTTCCCCCCTGCGGGGAGTTCGACTTTGCTTTTACGGGGCCGGCTCGATGGCGGAAGCGATTTTGCGCGGCCTGGTCGAGCCCAAGCTGGCCGAACCGGGCAGCATCTCCGTCATGAACCGGCAGAA